>NZ_JACJSW010000044.1:0-10858 GCF_014698375.1 Microcystis flos-aquae FACHB-1344
TGGGATAATTTCCCCTCAAAGGGCAGCTCGAAGTTTTCTGGTGGGGTTGAGGGTAACTCGCTTTTACGGTACATTAGCACTAATTAGAGAAGATGCAAGGGTGATGCAAGGGTTTTGAGCGATTCTAGCAGATTTAAGTGCATTTGGGAAGCTCTCAATCAAGCTAAAAGCCCTTTCCTGTAAGGTTTTTACCATTATTCAGCCAACCCTAGATAGCAACTGATATTCTAGTAATCTCGGTTCAGAAATAATCGTGTAAGACGTGAGTAAGGGAAACCAGAAAGTGCAGTGATGAGCTTCGAGAATCCTCACGCCTTTAGGCTCAGGAGTGTCAACAGACTGATAACCGATAACTCGCCCCCGATAACGAAGGCAGGGAGCAGCGGGCCGTTTTTGTAACGGGGATTTATGCCCCGCTCCCAAAACTTTTCGCCTTAAGGCGAGGTTTTCGACCCGATTTTTTCGATAACTAACTTTTACCAGCCTTTTTCCGCTTGAGCGAGGACATAGTTAGCTACAGTTTCGATATCTTCAGCGCTGAGACGACCACCGAAAGCCGGCATCGCACCCATACCTTTGGTAACTTGGGTAACGATAGCTTCAACGGAATCTTTGCCGTATTTAGCTAAATCTTCTTTTTTCAGGGTTTTAGCGGCATTAACCACGTTTTTACCGCCCATGTGGCAGGAAGCGCAGTTAGCACTGAAAATCGAAGCCCCATCAGCTAAAGCGGGACGAGCCATACCGAAAGTAACCACAGCCAAGAGCAAGCACAGGGAAATTAATAATCTTTTCACGATAGGTTCTCCTCTATTTCTTAAGAAATTCCCCAACCATCGTCAGAAAAAACCGGTTTTCTTGTCAAAAGACAAGCTGTCAAACTTGGTGTAGAATTAATTCATGGGACAGTTAAAAGCAAACTTTTACTTTTTTGTCAAAAGACAGGCTGTCAAACTTGTCATCTTCCCTCGTGTAAAGGATTAACAAGCATGAAAAAATTAGGTTTATTGGTCGCTACCCTGGTGCTAGTCGTCTCTAGCTTCTTCTTCAACACTGCCTCCGCTGCCGCGGAAACCTTCACGGTGAAGATGGGCGGTGATGCGGGTACACTACAATTTGATCCCCCCGCCCTCACCATTAAAGCAGGAGATACGGTGAAATGGGTCAATAACAAACTTTCTCCCCATAACATAGTTTTCGATAGCACCAAGGTTCCCGAAGCCCAAGCTGCTAAATTATCCCATAAAGGTCTGGCTTTTTCCGCCGGTGAGTCCTTTGAAAGCACTTTCAGCGAACCGGGTACTTACACTTACTACTGCGAACCCCATCGCGGTGCCGGCATGGTCGGAACGATTACCGTTGAGTAATTATCCGATTTTAGTCAAAAATAACTCGCGGTTAACTGCCGCGGGTTGTTTTTTGGGGAAGTGGGAAGTGGGGTGTGGGGTGTGGGAAGTGGGAAGTGAGAAGTGAGAAGTGGGGAGTGGGGAGTGGGAAGTGGGGAGAATCAATAAAAATAATCTTCTGCCTCCTGCCGACCGCCTCCTGCCGACCGTCTCCTATCTCCTGTCTCCTGTCTCCTGTCTCCTGTCTCCTGTCTCCTGTCTCCTGTCTCCTATCTCCTATCTCCTGTCTCCTGAAATATAAAGTCTCGGTTACAAAACTGACTTCCGAGCAATTCTAACCCCACCATAGAAACAGAAGCCCGGAGGAAAATCAGCCATGAAAGAACACGATGTCGTTATAGTGGGCGGTGGGTTAGCAGGATGCCGCGCCGCCTTAGAAATCAAACGCCTCAACCCGACTATCGATGTTGCTGTCGTTGCCAAAACCCACCCAATTCGTTCCCACTCCGTCGCTGCCCAGGGAGGTATCGCCGCCGCCCTGCAAAACGTTGACCCCAAAGATAATCCCAAGGCCCACGCCTACGATACTGTCAAAGGTTCCGATTTTCTGGCTGACCAGGATGCGGTGGATATCCTCACCCGAGAAGCCCCCGAAGTTATCATCGAATTGGAACATCTAGGCGTGTTATTCTCCCGTCTCGAAGATGGACGCATTGCCCAAAGAGCCTTTGGCGGTCACAGCCATAACCGGGCCTGTTACGCCGCCGATAAAACCGGTCACGCCATGCTGCACGAATTAGTCAGTAATTTAGGCCGTAATCAGGTAAAAATCTACGATGAATGGTACGTTTTACGCCTTATCCTCGAAGAAGGTACGGCTAAAGGCGTGGTTATGTACCAAATCGCCACCGGACAGTTAGAAATCCTCCGGGCAAAAGCAATTATGTTCGGGACGGGGGGCTATGGTCGCGTTTATAATACCACCTCCAACGATTTCGCCTGTACGGGAGACGGTTTAGCTTTATCGGCAAAAGCGGGTATTCCCCTAGAAGACATGGAATTTGTCCAATTTCACCCCACTGGACTCTATCCCGTCGGTGTTTTAATCTCGGAAGCAGTCCGGGGTGAAGGGGCTTATTTAATCAATAGCGAAGGTCGTCGTTTTATGGAAGACTACGCCCCCTCGCGCATGGAATTGGCACCCCGGGACATCACTTCCCGGGCCATTACCCTAGAAATTCGCGCCGGCCGGGGGGTAAATCTGGACGGTAGCGCCGGGGGTCCCTTTGTCTATCTGGATTTACGCCATTTAGGCCGGGAAAAAATTATGAGTCGCATTCCCTTCTGTTGGGAGGAGGCCCACCGTCTCGTCGGTGTCGATGCGGTAGAGGAACCGATGCCTGTACGTCCTACAGTTCACTATTGTATGGGCGGCATTCCCGTTAATACCGATGGTCGCGTTCGCTTAAGTGCCGATACCCTCAGCGAGGGCTTTTTCTCCGCCGGGGAATGTTCCTGTGTCTCTGTCCACGGGGCCAATCGTTTGGGCAGTAATTCCCTGTTAGAATGTGTGGTCTATGGGAGAAGAACCGGCAAATCGATCGCTAAATACGTCGAAAAACGCGCTTTTCCCGTCTTTAATCCCGATATTTACCTTCAGGATGCTAAAGAGGAAATCACCGCTTTATTGACCAAAAAAGGCACGATTCGCATCGGTCAACTACGTCAGCAATTCCAAGACTGTATGACCCAACATTGCGGCGTTTTTCGCACCGAAGCGACCATGCGCGAGGGAATTAAACAAATCGGCGAATTAAAGCGCAAATACGAGCAGATTTACCTCGATGATAGGGGGGATTGCTGGAATACGGAACTAATCGAGGCCTGGGAATTACAAAGTCTCATGGTGGTGGGGGAAATTATCCTCACCTCTGCCCTCAATCGTCAAGAAAGCCGAGGGGCCCACTCCCGCGAAGATTTTCCCCAACGGGATGACCAAAATTTCCTTCAGCATACCCTCGCCTATTATTCCCCCTCCGGCATCGATATCGACTATATGCCCGTGGTAATTCAGGATTTCACCCCCGTGGAACGTAAGTATTAACCTCTGGTCGGACGGTAAATGTAAAGGAATATTACAAACTCCTTGGCATTTACCGAGATTTAGTTCTATACTAAATAAAGCAACGCGGGATAGAGCAGTCTGGTAGCTCGTCGGGCTCATAACCCGAAGGTCAGTGGTTCAAATCCGCTTCCCGCCATTACTTATAAAGCCGGTAGTTAACCCCGATTTCCCGTTAGGGAACATCGAACATTACCCTTTCAAGACAGCGATTGGGGTCAATGTAGGATTGGCGAGAATGGAGACAAGTATAATTATCGATGATCAAGATCTGTTCTGCTTTTAAATAGAGCGGAACGTGATAGGCTTCAAACAGTGCCAAAAATTTGTCACATAAAGCCATTAAACGGGAATCTAGACCAGAAGCGATCGGTTTACTAAGAGCGGGGCTAAATTCCCCATAAACCAGCACATTATAGCTAAAGCGGATGATTTCGGCATCTCGTTGCCAGATTGGTGCAAAAAAGCTTTCTTTGCCGTCCTTGGACATAAAATATTGAGGTTGAGCCGCCATAAAATGTTGTTCCTCAAGGGTAAAATGACGCATTAAGTCATCAAACTTAACCAAAGTCGTCGCACCCCCACCCCAACGATCCGGAGTTTTACAGCGCAAACAGAGGTATTTAGGAGGGATAGCTTTGTAGGACCATTCTGTATGAGGTAAAAGCCCAATTCCGGGGGATTGTGCGTCACTTTTTCCCATAGCGTCAGGATTTGCTTTGATAGGATAGATAATCTCTCCGTTAGTTTGGATAACGGGGGTTGCTTGGGTAATATCCTCTAAACATTGGAACCAGCGATCGCCCGAAGGGTTATCGAAGACAAAAAAACCGTTTTTTTTGAGGTAGTCCTGTAGAATAGCAGTTGAGAATGTAAGCATTGAAAACATAAGATTTTCCCCACTTCAATAGGTTGATACTTGCTATGAAAAAATCTGGGGTATGTGCTAAGGCAAGAGGTCTAATTAAAAAAAATTGCATAATAAAAAGCTGATTGGCTAAGGCTTTCAGCTTTGGGGGAGGCTTTGGGGGAGTGGGGGACTCCAAACTTTTTTAGGAAAAAATTTGCGATTTTTGGTCGGGATGGTGTCGGATTTATCCTGTCAGCAAGTGATGGGTAAAAGAACGATATCCTCTCAACCAGCCGAGTTGCTAGAATAGGATCGGCTTTGCTCAAATAGACAAGAACACCCCATGTCAGAAGCTATTACGATCGCCGATATTTACAAACTGTTTGAAAGAACCGAGGCTCAATTTGCCGAGTTCCAAAAAGAAGCCGAACGCCGCAATGTTGAAGCCGAGCGCCGCAATGTTGAAGCCGAGCGCCGCAATGTTGAAGCGGACCGCCGTAGTGCTGAAGCTGAACAACGAAATGCTGAGGCTGATCGCCGCAGTGCTGAAGCCGATCGCACGATGGAAGAATTGAAAAAGCTGGTACGAGCCACCGCCGAAGCCGTCAATAACTTAACCACCCCTTTGTGTCTTTTTATAGAAGAAATGGTAGAGCCGGCGGTTGTGCAGTTATTCCAAGAGCGGGGGATTGATGTCACCCAAACCATGAGTCGCTTAAAAAGTAAACGTCCCGGGGCAGCGATGGAAATTGATATTCTGGCGGTGAATGGCAGTGAGTTAGTGGCGGTGGAGTGTAAATCTCGACTCTCGAAGGATGATGTAGATGACTTTCTCGATCGATTACAGCGATTTAAGTTAGCCTTTCCCCAATTTCGAGACTTTCAGGTTTATGGCGCAGTAGCGGGGATTGAAATCGATCAGGGCATAGATAGTTATGCTTATCGGCGCGGTTTATTTGTGATTAAGCAATCAGGAGAAACGGTTAAAATCATCAACGATGTTCAGTTTCGGCCCCTAGGTTTTCATTAGAAAACAGGTTTCTTAAAGAAACCCGTTTTCTGGGGGTGTTTTTCATCATCCCAAAAAATAGACTAAAATAAGCTATCCCTAACCTCTACCGATCTAATCCCATGCCTAAGAAGAGTTATGGCGAAACTGTTGAAAAAAGGGTCAAACGCTTGTTTGAAGTCTTATTAGATCATGTGGCTCACTGTCAATGTGAGGATAATGATTGGGGAGTCAAGCTGGCTCTAGGGGAAGAGGGGAAACTTTTGCGGGTTGAGACGAATTTAGCGGCTTTAGTACGCTTGGCAGAGCAGAAAGGGGAAAAATTGACCAAAGATCAAGTTAGGGACGCGATTAGCCACTATTTGGCCGATTATCTAGGCATTCTTCGGGATGAGCGTTTCAAACAGCAGGGGTCGGAGGAATGGCGGTTCTCCCTAACTCTGTGGGCGAAATGCGGCGATAAGACAACAAATTTGACTAAATTTTCGGAGGAGTGGCATAAAAGGCGCTCTGAACCCTCTAAAAAAGCGGTAACTAAACCCGAAGCAACGGCTCAATCCTCCCCCCAACCCCTGACCACCTCTGGGTTAGTGGATACGCAACTCCCACCCGTGCGTAGATGGCAAGGACGACGGGAAGAATTGCAAGAACTCCAAACAGCGTTAGGGAATGACCATCTAAGGTTAATCGAGATTACCGCCGCCGGAGGTTATGGTAAAACTGCCCTGGCGAGAAAGTTTACAGATCAATTAACTGCTGATTGGCCGGTATTATGGGTTAATTTTAACCAGCCTTACCCTTTGGCACAGTTCGGACGGTGGTTATTAGAGGAGTTAAAACAAAATTATGATGAAAAATGGAATGATGGGCAATTAATAGACGCAATCAGCAAAGGGTTAACCGCTAAACCCTGTTTATTAGTGTTGAATAATTTGGAAACGGTACTAACTGCCCCAGTAAATTTGGTTTATCAGCAATTCTTGCAAAAATGGTTAAACACAGAAAGCAGCAGTAAGCTATTAGTCACCAGTCGAGAACAGCTAAAATTCCCCGTCAATTTGCAAGATTATTATTATTCTTGGCCTTTAAAAGGGTTAAAAGAAGCGGATGCGATGCGTTATGTCACCGAAGATCACGGCTTAACGGGAAGCGATGAAGAATTAGCCCAATTTGTCGATAAAATGGGAGGTCATCCCCTCTTAATGGAACTGGTTTGTAGTTTGATGAAAGATAAGTTTGGGAAAGGGGTTTCTGTCACCGAGTCGCAAAATTTGGGCTTAAATCTGTTTGATGTGGAGGGTTATCACCGCGACACGGAAACCTGTGTCAGAGAAGTGATTACCGCCAGTTTAGCGCGATTATCGAAAGAGTTTAGGGAGAGTTTAACGCGGTTATCGGTATTGCGCGAGAGTTTTGATTTAGGGTTAGCGCAGGGATTAACCCCAGAAATAACTGACCAAGATTTACGACATTTTGCTCGTTTATCTTTATTACAAGAATTTCCCCCCGAATACAATGTAAAACCGCGACAGTTTCAGTTTTTGCCTTTAATTTCCATGGTGGTGCAAAATCAAGCAAATGCTGAAATATTGCGATCTTCCCATCAGTTAGCCTTAGATTATTTTATGGCTCATTTACCTGGCCCCCCCTGGGAATCTTTTGCCGATGTGACAGCCTATTTAGAGGCGTTTTACCATGCAGGGGAATTGGGAGAATGGCAGTTAGCTTACGATATTTTGAATGAGGATCGAGGAGGAGAAGAGAAAAATAAATCGGTTGAGGAATTTTTAGATTTACAAGGATTTTATCGCAAGCGAGCCGAATTGTATGAGCAAATTATTGCAGGGAGTCAACGGGAACAAGTTTGTTATCGCAAATCGTTAAACCGTCTAGGCCTTTGCTATGATTCCTTGGGGCAGTATGAAAAAGCGATCGCCTATCACCAGCAATCTCTCGAAATCAGTGAAGCAATGGGCGATCAGCAAGAGGTGGCAATTTCTCTCGGTAATTTAGGCAATTGTTATAATTCCCTGGGACAGTATCAAAAAGCGATCGCCTATCACCAGCAACATCACGACATCAGTGAAGAAATCGGCTATCGGCAAGGGGTGGCAATTTCTCTCGGGAATTTAGGCAATTGTTATAATTGCTTGGGACAGTATGAAAAAGCGATCGCCTATCATCAGCAATCTCTCGAAATCAGTGAAGAAATCGGCTATCGGCAAGGGGTGGCAAGTTCTCTCGGTAATTTAGGCAATTGTTATAAGTCCTTGGGGCAGTATGAAAAAGCAATTTTCTATCACCAGAAATGTCACGACATCAGTGAAGCAATGGACGATCGGAAAGGGGTGGCAATTTCTCTCGGGAATTTAGGCAATTGTTATTATGACCTAGGACAGTATGAAAAAGCGATCGACCTCTACCAGCAATATCACGACATCAGTGAAAAAATCAGATTTCGGCAAGGGGTGGCAATTTCTCTCGGTAATCTAAGCAATTGTTATAATTGCTTGGGACAGTATGAAAAAGCGATCGCCTATCACCAGCAATCTCTCAACATCAGTGAAAAAATCGGCGATTGGCAAGGGGTAGCATCTTCTCTACATACTATAGGGAGTATATTGCTCAAACTAGAAAACTACAGCGAAGCCGAAAGCAAAATTCAAGCATCCTTAGTAATTTCTCAAGATATTGATTATAAATATTTAATCGCCTATAGTTTAAGAGTTCTTGCCGAAATCTTCCACAAAACTAATCGCCCTGAACTTGCCCTCAGCTATTGCCAACAAGCACTTGAATTATCCCAAGAACTGGGGATTCCCTTGGTTAAAGATTGTGAGGAACTGTTAGGGCAAATTCAGGGAAACTTAGGAGAAGCCAACAAATAAAATGAAACTTCCCAATGCCGATCAAGCCAACCTAGGAGACAAACTTGAACGTTACTGCCTCAATCCTGAGCATTCAAAAGGAAAACATAAAGCCTTGCTTTTCAAACAAAGATTAGGGATTACCTTAGCTAATAAAGAAATCCTAGAAAATGCTCTTAAAAAAGCAGTAATGGAAGGAGAAGCCGAACTTTATAAAATCGATCAATATGGCACTCACTATGATCTGAAATTTAACCTCTGTACCGACATCGGAGAATCCTTAATTTTAAGTTGCTGGATTGTCCAAATAACTGAAAATTTTCCTCGTCTTACTAATGTCTATCCCATTAATTAACTAGCCCATGATGAACACCATTCAAGAATACGATCTCGTTGCCCTAACGGAAGATGTTACGGCTACTCACAAAACGACCCATCAGCCCATCCTTCTGCGTCGCGGACAAATGGGAACTGTTTTAATGTCTTTTAATCAGCAAGCTTTTCTGATTGATTTTACCGATCAAAACGGCCAAACCTTTGCGATGGAAACCGTTGATCACTCAAAACTTCTACGGCTGATCAGTGAACCTGAATTAGTCTCAGTCTAAGATAAAACTTTCGCCAACTTTTAGATAGAACTCTTTATCTTGCTATTCGGGAAAAAACTTTCAACAGCTTATTTCATCAAGAAATTGGTCAAATACTCCTTGAAGAAAAAACACTAAAACTAATTATCTTTAACCCTGACAATGAGGTAATCACCCAATGGATAAACTAAACCATTACCGCAAAATTATTCATCAGATTCTTGTCCCCTATAGCCAAATTATTTATAACAATGCGGACATTCAAAATCGTCTAGCTTTTGATCCTCAGAATGATCAATATCTCGTCATTTCAGAAGGTTGGCAACAGAATCAGCGTTATCATGATTGTCTGATTCATTTAGAAATTATTAACGACAAAATTTGGGTACAATGTGACAACACCGAAGACGGTATCACCAAAGAATTACTAAGCGCAGGCATTGCTAAAGAAGATATTGTTTTGGGATTCCATGAACCTAAAATACGTCAATATACAGGCTTCGCTGTCGCTTAACTTTCAAATATGATGGACAATTCTCAAAACCGCAATCGCCGCCAAATGAATCACTATTAGAAGAAGATTAGAAACTCTTGATAACCCAAGTCAGCCATGAAAATCACCTACTTTCAGGATACGGATACTCTATACCTAGAGTTCAATAACAATCCTATTGTCGAGACTCAAGAAATCAATGAAAATACCAAATACAAAATACAAAATACAAAATACCTTGGTCGATCTTGATCAGCAGGGGAATATTTGTGCAATCACCTTGAAACAGGCCAAAAGCTTAACGGATCTGAATGCTTTTTCCCTCGAAACTATTGTCGCGCCTCAATTAGCTTTAAGTTTATAAGAGTTGTCATAATAAAATTATTCTATAAACCTTGACGTGATATAATATATATAACATTTGGGCGCAGATTCCTTGTGACCCTATAATCGGACAAATTCGTTATTATCAATGACAACAACTTTAATCAATCACATTGAAATTACCCCAGAAACTTGTGGCGGTAAACCGCGCATCGCAGGTCATCGCATCAAAGTCCAAGATGTCGTTATTTGGCACGAACGCCTGGGAATGTCACCCGATGAAATTGTTTATCATTATCCCAGCATTACTTTAGCTGATGTTTACGCGGCCCTTTCTTACTATCACGATCACCTTGAAGAAATTAGACAACAAATCACAGATGATGATACCTTTGCCAAGGAAATGCAAGCTAAAACACCTTCTCTAGTCCAAGAAAAACTAAAAAAATGAATGGGCAATAAAATTAAATTTCACCTTGATGAAAATGTAAGCTATAACATTGCTCTTGGATTGCGCCAGCGAGGCCTTGATGTTACTACCACTCCAGAAGAAAATTTATTGGGGGTATCCGATGAAATACAATTGCAATTTGCCTTAGCCAATGGTCGCGTGATTTTTACTCAAGATACTGATTTTTTAAGAATCAATCAATCATCTATAACTCATGCAGGAATTGCTTACTGTCCCCAACAAAGTAAATCTATTGGTCAAATAATTCGAGGACTACTCTTAATCTGGGAAATTCTTGAACCCGAAGAAATGTATAATCACATAGAGTTTATATAGCTGGACTTCCCCGTTGACAAAAGGCCATAACCTATGCTGTAGGAGGGATTAAGAGAATTTCTGATGCCCCGTTACTGGGTACAAATCAGGGAAACTCCCAATAAATCTAACGCTTTTTGTTGCAGTTGGGTCGGTCGAGTTATCTTAGAAAAACGATAACTTCCCTCCCTAATCGTACATTCCACTGTATTCAAGCAAATTGTCCCCAAGTCTTCCAACAAAGTCCGAAAACTATGCACAGGAAAGTTCTCTTGATTCCGTTTTTTTCTCTCTTTAGACTGCACCGATTCACTGCGACTCGCTTTAATCACATTTAGAGAACTATCATCAATTTCTTCATCCTCAAATAACAAAGGAGCCAAGGACTGTTTTAAATGCCATTCCACATAATAAGCCAACATACATAAAAAGATATGAGCTTTGACTCTATCACCCTTATAATGATAGATAGGACGTACCTTTAAATCAATTGA
>NZ_JACJSW010000045.1:0-8360 GCF_014698375.1 Microcystis flos-aquae FACHB-1344
TTCAGACTCTTATTCTGTTTTTTATCTATTAAGGACAGATTTTCAACAGTATCACCAAAAAACTCTTTTATTACGCTGGCAACACTATCTCCTTGTGGCGATCGCTGTCTCGTAAGAGTATTGGCAAAAATAAATAACCTTTTATTAGATCACGAAAGACTTTTGCAAGAGGTCTATTGATTAAGATATCTGTACTTTTCAATAACTTTTTCAGCAAACCCTAATTGGGGTTTACTGAATAAATCTAAAAACCTTGTTGGATAATATCTTTAGGCTTTTTTGAAATCAAAAAGTGCCAGCCATTGGAGGAATCGGGGGGAAAATTAAGGCACTTTTTCCCTGAAAATTAGGTAATTGACCCCCTGAAAATGGGTAAAACCCTACACCCCACACCCTGCCCCACGAAAAACTTTTTCAGCAGACCCTAATTGGCACTGTGAATTTATCTGTCGCCTGTAAGACTTTTGATAATCTTTTTAGCCAATCGCTCATTAATTTCTCGATGTCTGGGAATTGGTTCTGTTTTTCCAGTATCTGGATTATGGTAAATATCGTGTTTCCCTCCACGTCTAATCAAATAGCAGCCCGCTTGCTCTGATTGTGCAATTAAATCATGTCTTTTCATGCGAGTTCAAACTCTGCAACTCTCTTGATTCCGGGGATTTCTTCCGTAGTAAATGTTTTGTAGAGATCGACCAAGTTTTCGATTAATTCTTCTAAGTCAACACCTTGGGTCCAATGATCTGGAAATTCATTCAAATAGCCCAAGAACATCCCATCTGATTCTTTCCAATATGTATATGGAATCTTCATGGTGAAATCCTCATTCTGCGTTGCTAAAGATATTAAGTTGACCCCTATTATAACTGAATTGCTCCCAAGCCACGATCAGCTTTATTATCAGGGTTGGCAGCGAGATTGCCGCCTTACACTTCGTTAATGCAGCCGACAAAATCGGCGATCGCTAATTTAGACGGATTTAGGTGTTGGCTGTTGGGTTTCGCTTTCCCTGAGAATTGAGAGGTTTTCTTTAACCTATTTATTCCCTCAACCGAACCTACAAAATTAGACTTTGATTAAGTATTGACTGATTCTAGATGCCTGAAAATCTGTTCTCTTAAATTATCCAAATAATTCTCTACCACATCCCAAACTGTATTAAGGTCAATTCCTCCTAAATAATCATGTACTAAAATATTCCTAAAACCAGAAATATTACGCCAGTCAACATCGGGAATATTTGCCTTTAATTCCTCCGAAAGCCGTTGAGTTGATTCTGCCAAGGTTTGTAAGCGTCTAATGATGGCATCGCTGATCATTGAATTAGCAAAAAACTCCTGTTTTCCTCCTTAGGAATACTCCTTAATTTTATCAATACAGTCTAAAATATATCCAAGATAAACTTGATCTTCATTCATAACTTAATTGCCTCCTTTAAGATTCGCTGTTTAATTAGATGATGAAGGCTTTTTTCAGTTACTACATCCACTTTACACCCTAAGAGATCCTCTAAATCAACTAATAATCCACCGGGAAACCAAGGGGATGTTTTAGCTAAATCATAATCAATTAAAAAATCAATATCACTATTTTCAGTTTCCTCACCTCTAGCAACGGAACCAAATACACGCACATTAAAAGCACCATGTTTGGTGGCAATTTTTAGGATATCCTCTCGTTTGTCTTGTATGAGTTGTTTTAGGGTCATAAAATAACATCCATCCCGAAGGTTTTTAATGAACAATTAACAGACTAGACTAGAAAAAACTAAATACTGATAACAATTATCGTCGGTTGGATTGACCCAAGGAAACCCAACAAAAAGCCATGAGAAGCGATCGCCTATTCAGACGGATTGAGGTGTTGGCTGTTGGGTTTCTAACTGGGATTGGTGCGTTACGCTAACGCTAACGCACCCTACTGGATTGTTTCAGCTAAAATAGGGCGATAGATTTCGGCTTAAAGTCTTAGATTATAGAATTTATAGCATTTTTCTAATACACCAAATTAGCTGAAACAGTCCACTACTCAACCTACTCAACCCAACAAAAAGGACTCTCTTGTAGGTTGGGTTGACGTAAGGAAACCCAACTATAGACCCAAGGAAACCCAACAAAAAGCCATGAGAAGCGATCGCTCATTCAGACGGATTGAGGTGTTGGCTGTTGGGTTTCGCTTTCCCTTAAAATTGAGAGGTTTTCTTTAACCCATTGATTCGCTCAACCCAACCGACGGACTCAACCCAAGAAAAAGAACTAGACCGCACCTAATTGCCGTAGGGCTTCCATAACCGCTTCATAGGCCGCCGCGTTTCCTTGCTGGCGGAACAGTTCGGCGGCTTGTCGGAAATCTCTGATCGCTTTTTCCGTTTCTTGTCGAGAGTAATAAAGAACCCCCCGATTGGCGTAAGCCAGGGCCAATTGGGGATTAATGTTGATCGCCTGATTGTAATCGGACAGGGCGAGGTCGGGTTTCCCCTGTTGGTAGTAATAAAGATTCCCGCGATTGTAGTAAGCCCCAGCGAATCGGGGATTAATATTGATCGCCTGATTGTAATCGGACAGGGCGAGGTCGGGTTTCCCCTGTATGGCGTAAAGAATCCCCCGATTGACGTAAGCCTCGGCGTATCGGGGATTAATGTTGATCGCCTGATTGTAATCGAACAGGGCGAGGTCGGGTTTCCCCTGTTCATCGTAAAGAACCCCCCGATTGAGGTAAGCCTCGGCGAATCGGGGATTAATGTTGATCGCCTGATTGTAATCGGACAGGGCGAGGTCTGGTTTCCCCTGTATGGCGTAAAGAATCCCCCGATTGTAGTAAGCCCCAGCCAATCGGGGATTAATGTTGATTACCTGATTGTAATCGGACAGGGCGAGGTCTGGTTTCCCCTGTTCGCCGTAAAGAATCCCCCGATTGTAGTAAGCTTCGGCGTCTCGGGGATTAATGTTGATTACCTGATTGAAATCGGACAGGGCGAGGTCGGGTTTCCCCTGTTGTTTGTAAAGAAACCCGCGATTGAGGTAAGCCTCGGCGTATCGGGGATTAATGTTGATCGCTTTGGTGAATTCAGCGAGGGCGAGATCGTATTTTTCCTGTTGGATGTAGTCAATTCCCCGGTTAAAGTAGCCGATCGCGTCTTGATTGTTCCCTTGAGCGATCTGGGTTTCGGCTGGTTGTCGGCCCTCTAGCGCCATGACGGGGCGAACAGTCGCGAGGGTGGAAAGGCTGATTAGGCTAACGGTGGTAAGAAGGGCAAAGGATTTCATGGCTAGTTCCTCACTGGGGATGATTTTAAATTCTACTTAGGGTTGGCTGAATATCGGTGTAAATCCTGCTAAAAAAGGTTTTTGGGCTAAAAAAGCCTAAAAATATTATCCAACAAGGTTTTTAGATTTATTCAGCAACCCCTACTTAATTCATAGGCTGCTTTTTTGGGAATATACAGAATAGGCTTTTTTTGTCTAAAAAGCACTAGGCTACTACTATCTAAAGTAATTAGAAAGTAGTAAGAGCGATCGCTTTTTTTAAATCCTACAGTAATCATAGCAATTATTGTCGGTCAAACTTATCTTTTCTCTTGGTGTAAATCGTCAATTAATTACCTTACTCCTCTTCTCTACTCATTAAAGTAGCGACTAAGAAATTCTTGGGGAGTAATGATGGTAATTCTTTGATTTTTAGCTAATTTAAGGATTTTACCCGGAACTCCTCCCCACAACAATCCTGAAATCCAAACATTGACATCTACAACAACTTTCATGAGTTGGCGCGTCTAATTTGGCGAGCTTCTTTAATCATCTGGCTAATCTCAGCCAGAGTCGGTTGATTGGGGTCTGGTTCCATTGCTTCTAGTCGCTCAAAGAATTGCTCTAGATTGACTTTATCTTGATGAACTTTTTTGAGAATGATGGAGTCTTCCGTCAGGGAAATCATGTATTTATCTCCTGGGTTGAGGCGGGTTTGAACTTCAGGAGGAAGTTCGAGGTTTCCTTCTCGATTGATTTGTATGAGTAGCTCTTTGGTCATCAGCTTCAAAATCAACTTTATTAACTTTAGCTGTTAAACAGACTTTATAAATAATCTGATCAAGTTAATTATATATATTTTAGCGAATTTTTCAAGCTAGGGCTTGCTACCTTGGAATCTAATCTGGGAATTGATGACCCTCAGCGATTCGCGTCTGGAGAGGTAATGTTTCTCCCTCTACATTTATACTACCCCAAGAGAGTCCTTCCACAGAATCAATACCACTGGCTACTTGATAACCACCCCCTGAACGCTTAAGATGAGATTATGAGTGATTCGGAGAAAAAAATATGTCAGGATACTACGATGACTGTTTTGACCACATTACTGATCCTGTTCAACGGAATTCTGTTCGCCAGCAATGGTTACAGATGGTTGACGGAGGTTTATCTATTGCCGATGTTAGGATGCTACTAGATAAGTACCCAGATTTTCGGTTTGTGATTGGTCGGTGGATTTCCACGAAGCCTGAAAGTCTCGGTTTTGGTGATAATACAATAGACAGGTTAAAAGAGTTTGTTGCTACTTTGCCTGAGTTTAAAGATGTATTTGATAAGTATGTTTCTCAACTTGTTTCATCAGATCAGTATCGACAGGGGTAACTTAAAAAACTTGCAACTATATTTCCTCAGTTTAAACAAGTGGCTGAACAGCGTATAAAAGAGAATGAAGAAGAAAGAAGAAAAGCAAATGAAAAACGTAGAAAAGATGACGAACTAAGAATAATAGAACTGATGAGCGAACAAAACAAAAGAGAAGAAGCAGGACGATGGTATACTGATACACCATACTAGCCGTAGTGGACTGTTTCAGCTAATTTGGTGTATTAGAAAAATGCTATAAATTCTATAATCTAAGACTTTAAGCCGAAATCTATTGCCCTATTTTAGCTGAAACAGTCCACTACACGCTAACTCAAGCAAATCTCGATTATCTACAAGAATCAGTTGATATTGCGATTCTCAAGATTAAGGAGGAAACCGAGCAAAAAGTAATGAGAGGGTTGTTTTAAGTTTGTATCTGTGCTACTTTTAAAAGTGGTTTTATCATATTTTTTCTGGTTTATTTAGCTTAACTTTTCAAGGGAAAACACCTAGAATATACCATATTTTTCTGGCACTAATTTGTAAAGTAGAGTTGATGCTTAATACTTCTACTGTTACTCTACCTATTGGCGTTTTTCCTGCGATTTCAAAAGTTTTATTATCGACAAGAAAATGTTCTTCCCATTTGTCTATACGAGGATTAAATAAGCGAAATACTTTTTCTGTCACTGGATCAATTCCCTCAATACGAGCTAATTTATGAAGATTGCAAATACGACATGATAGAGCTAAATTTTATGGTTTATCTTCCCCTTTTTTAGAGAGGGGAACAATGTGATCTACTTCAAAAGCAAGATTAAAAATAATCTCTGGTGCATGACAATATTCACATCTATGTTTTGCCCTTTTCGCAACGAGAGTATATTGGGGATGGGTCATTTCAGTTATCAGTCATAAGTTGTCAGTAATTACTACCTGAAGTCGATAGCTTTAAATCAGTTGAAATCAGAAAAATTTTAATTTTTGTTCCCTTGAAAAGAGATGCTTGTTACCTTTTGCTCTTGATTATAAATTAATCATTATCTTGAATCTGTTTGATAATTCTTTTCCCTCTTTGAATACTTGCTTGTAATTCTTCCTCAATTAAAGCTGTTAATTCTTGCTGTTTTATCGCAGAAAAATCAGTCTCAGAAGCTAGAGATTGATGAAATTCTTCCATCAGTTCTTGTAAACGTTCTTGTTGCTGTTTGCTGAATAAATTATCAGGACGGAAACGCTGTAAAATCACTAATGTCTCACCCATATTTTCACCTTCAGCAATTAAACTTGTTTCCATAAGATCCAGTGCTTGACCTGGAGTCAAACCACTTGTTTCTTGGTTGCCACAAATTGCTTTATATGTCAAGGTTTTTCCAGCAAATTCCGGAACAATTGTGATAGTAGTCATGGTTTAAACAGTAAAGCGAATTTTGCAAGCTCATCCAAAATAATTTGGATTTTCCATACTTGTTATGCACTTTAACATACTAACCGTAGCTTGACTTGAGCAATAATAACTTTTGTCTGTCAAATATTAGCGACGCTTGAGGGAAACCCAACCACACCAATGTCGTCAAGAATGTTGGGTTTCGCTCAAACCATTGAATCGAGAAGTTTTCTCCTAAGTATTAAATCGCTCAACCCAACCTACAAGCTACAAGCTTCTATCTGATAACTGATAACTGATAACTGATAACTGATTAAGACTTCACTCCCAGGTTAAAGAAAATCGTTCCCCGACGCACAGAATTTTCACTGCCTTGGCTGCTAATAGTAAGAGAACGCAGATTATTAAATAAAGGCTTAATCGATAATTCTAACACCCGCACGATCGGGAATTTTGCCTCGATTACCGGTTGCAATTGTCGCCAATCGACGTAAAAATAACCATCATTTTCTGCGGGTAGAGCAGTAATTGCCTGTCGAAACTTACCACTGCTTACAATGGGGTTTTTCTGTGCAGATAAAGCTAAACCCATCGCTTCCACAGAACTAGCGATAATTTCATAATTATCGACCCTAGTATGCACTCCCGTCACGAGCGTCTCTAGTTGCGCTTTTCCCCCTGGGACCGCCGTGGTTAACTTTGTCCAAGCTGTCACCGTTCGATCGAGTAAAGGCAGATTAACCACATTATAGCCGCGACTGCGGGCCAACTCATCCAAATGAGAGATCGCACTGTCCACCTCTACCCCCATCACCCGTTCCCCTAGAAAAACACTATCGGGTTCCATCCCCTTTGAACTAGGCACGAGAGCGAGGCTATATTCGCCTCTAACCCAGCTAAAAACGTCTTCAGGCAAATTTAAACCTAAAGGCGACTGGAAGCGGTTTAAGACCTGTGTTATTAATTCCTGTAGGGGACTATCTGCTTCTAACCCCTCCTCTACCTGAGTCCAAAAACGATTTAAATCCCGACTAGCGGCGACTAAAAGGCTATTTTCGCCGATAAAAGATAATGCTCCCACGGGACTAGATAAAATTGGTGCTTGGTCATCCTGTCCTAAGACTCCAATTAAGGCGGTTTGAGCGACTATTCCCCCGGATTTGAGGGTAAAAGCCGTGGCTAATCGTTGTTTTGCTTCGGGACTCTCCGGGACGGGTTGATTAGCTATCCAAGCCGATAACGGGGGTAAATTGCCGTAAACGATAGCTATACGCGGTTCGGTGATATTTTTGAGAGCTTCTCGGTAATCGGGGCTATTTTTTAGGTTTAAATCCGGTACTTGCACGTTATTAAGTGCCTCGCGCAAAACCTTGATATTATTGGCAAAAAGCACCGTATCACCGACGACGGCACTAGCGAGAAAACGATTATTATCTCCTGCGGTCAAGGGACGTTGATAAATGAGGTTAACTCCCTTGTAGAGTTCAAAAACAAGGTCAAATTTGCCCGAAACCGCCTGTTTTGAGTAGGAAGCTTGCAGAAATTCCTTAGCGCGTTCACCATCTTTACTTTGAATTGCCAAAAGATAACCCGGTTGGATACCATTATCGGTATCGCGATCGAAATCTAGGGAAGTAACAGCGAGGGTAATTTCTTCCCCTAACCAGGGTTTGATTTCCTTTTGATAATTTAATCCCGTTTTGCCGAGCAGACTTTTTTCTAAATCCTTAATTTCTTGGTGGGAACGTCGTCGATTAGCCGGTGTAGCGATTAATTGACCAAAAGACTCTAAACGTTCGGGATTGACCAGCAAGGATACCATAACCGGGGCCTGTTTCGGCACAAAAATCGCCGCCGCCGGTTCCCGTAGCACCCCACCTTTGAGCAAAGACAGAGGACTATCGGCGAGAATCCAAGCAAAACTGGCTGTAGCGACTCCTAGTAGAATGATTACCGTCGCACCTAAAAGATAGAAAAACGATCGCAATTTCACAACCTTGTCCCGAGATGAACCATTAGCTATTTTAAGCCAGCAAATGACCCAAGAATTTCGATCGCTACAATTCTTACCGAAAATTTGGGTTTAAAGCCTCCCCCTTCTAGGGGGACTTGGTGATACAATATTAGAGTCTTCAGGTTGCAATGCCGTCGCACATCGTGAAAATTCGGCTGAAACAGTGCAGCACTGTTGAGGGAAAAATAGATATAGCGATCCTAAATTATTTTCAAAAAAGTGATAAGATAATATTGAATGTTTAATTATACCCAATAAAAAATGAATTACACAGGATTGGAGAAGCAAAGCAAGGAACTACAAATCGCTGAATTAGAACTATTTATAAAAAGTGTAATAGATTCAAGAG
>NZ_JACJSW010000046.1:0-96716 GCF_014698375.1 Microcystis flos-aquae FACHB-1344
TACAGCCATTTTCAAGGGGAAAATGTACCCAGTAGCTTCTGAGCAATTTTTTCTGAGAAGCGACCTGCAGTAAGGGTTTTGTTGATTTTTTAGTATTTCTGTATGGGGGAAGTCCAGTTTTTCAGCAAACCCTACTTATTGGCTGGTTAAAAATTTTCTTGACAATAAGTTCATGATCAGGTACACTTCCTCTAGGTCTTGAAGTTAATTTTTTTAGCTAATCATATTAGCTGATATAACCCCCAGGCTAGTTTAATAGTATTTTGGCAAGTATGAGAGAGCTGCAATAATCTTTCTAGTTCTATAGGGCTAATTACAAACTGACCTAGTTTGTAATCTTGATTACAAAGCTTTTAGCTTGCCAGTATCAAGATAGGATATGACAATAAAGCCACCATTGCAAGAGAAAAAATTTATCGAGCTAGATGCTAACTTCTCTACAACTCGCCGAGTAACGATGGAGAGACCTGCTATTATTAACGATCCTTCTGCAAAAGTGCAATCTTATTTATTTTTGCCACCAAATCCAGAACGCAGGGGAGAAGGAGGATTAAGAACAAAGGGATATTTCAAGCACTCCTACACGGAGACAAGTGAGTTATCGGAAAAATTTGCAGTTCCTTTGGTTACTATTATAACGGTAGTTTTTAATGGAGAAAAGCACTTAGAGCAAGCAATTCAGAGTGTCATTAGCCAGTCTTACAATAATGTTGAGTACATTATTATAGACGGAGGTTCTACGGACAGCACAATTGATATTATTCGTAAGTATGATGATCAGATAGATTATTGGTTGAGCGAACCTGACGAAGGTATATATGATGCGATGAATAAAGGCTGGAAATTGAGTCAAGGAGATTACATTTACTACCTGGGGAGCGATGATATATTGTTAAATATACCTAGCCAATCTATTCAAAAAGCAAGTTTAAACAATACGGACATAATTTATGGCAATGTAATTATGGATAACGGTCAGCTACGGATCAGTAGATATAATCCATTGATTGTGTTCAAAAATACTTTATGTCCGCAAGGACTATTCATTAAGAAAAACCTACTTGCTCAACTTCCGTTCAACACCAAATATAAAATATATGCTGATTTCGACCTTAATCAAAAGATTTATAAGATGAGTGCATCGTCAATCAAAGACAAATCTACGATTGCTTTTTTTAGACTTGGTGGTGCCAGCAGTTCCTATCAAGATAACTCAAAATTAGCGAATTGTAAGCAGGAGTACGCTAGAGTTATTTATGATAATTTTGGTTTGTCTGGGCTGATTTTATCTTGGATTTGGGGGGCTGTACGAGGTTTAGTTGTTAGAAACAATACCCATTTACATACCGATTACAAAACCTTGAAAAGAATTTTAAAAGACTGCGAATAATCCTTTTTATTCGAGTGATATTGGCATGAACATATTTCAGCAATCAACAATTTAAAGGAGTTAGAAACTTTCTATGCAGAGTACAGCAAATAGTAGCAATTATCAACATTTATTAAGTATAATCAATACTGAATCTTACAGACATTCAACTGATCAAGAAGTCAAAATTCTAGATGTTGGTTGTGGTAACGGACAATTGATTGCATACTTGACAAAAAATCTTCCCTGTGTACAGCCAAATATTAACTGGAAAGTCTATGGTTTAGACGTTGTTAATCATGGTGTCCAAAAAAAGGGGTTTATGGATGAAACAATTGAAAATCTATCAAAGAATTTTTCTGAAGTAGATTGGCATGAAAGACTAACTTTAATTTATGATGATGAAAAGTGGCAATATCCAGATAATTTTTTTGATGTAATTATTTCTAACCAAGTGGTGGAACACGTCAAGAATCATCTACTTTTTTTTCTTGAGATATCTAGAACATTAACAATGAATGGATATTCTGTACATCTATTTCCCTTGTCCAACGTTCTCTGGGAATGGCATATTCATTTACCTTTAGTCCATAAGGTTAAAAACTTTGATTTTTTGTTTGATAACATTAAATTTTTAAGCACTTTAGGTTTAGGAACTTTTCATCGTCAGACTAAAGAATCTGGTATATCCTTGGAAGATTGGACTGAAAAACATACGGATTATTTACATTACTTTACTAACTATATCAGCTACCAAGAGATTTTAAATATGGGCAAAATATCTAATTTAAGGACATCTTTCAGATATACGAGGGAACTTTATCAACTATACCTAGACAAGAAAATGAAACGAACACCAAAATCAATCTATACCAACCATTATAGCTCATTTATCTTGGAGTTTTTATCTATATTTTTTCTTAAGTATATTGCCAGTGTAACTTTGTTTCTTGAGAAAAAGCAGACTTTTAGTTAATCGATCGGAGTAAGAAAATGCAACAATTTATCGAGACTTTGAGTCAATGCCCTAAGTGCAAAAGTAGTCAATTAACTTTTGATGATCATCAGATTATTTGCAAAAACTGTAATTCTGAATTTGCTATTGTCAATAATAAACCAGTATTCATTCGAGAAGATAATGAAATTTTTTCTCCCTCTTTTTATACTAATACGGTGACTGATCATGGTTCAAAAGAAAAAAACATATTCTCAAAAATTGTCCCTAGTCCATCGATCACCTTAAACTATATTGAGAGGATTCAAAATTTTGCTCAGACTTTAGAAAATTTTACCTTAGCATATGTCTTGGTTGTGGGTGGAGGAAATCAGAAAAGAGATTTAGATAGGTTAATGTCAGAATATAGCAATATCAAGTTGATATATTCCGATGTTGATGTTAATGCAGATGTCGATTTATTCTGTGATGCTCACGATCTTCCTTTTCAAGACCAAGTTTTTCATGGTATTATTACTACAGCAGTTTTAGAACACGTTCTCTACCCCGAAAAAGTCGTTAGTGAAATGCACAGAGTTCTCAAAGATGGCGGGGTAATTTATTCAGAAATTCCCTTTATGCAGCAGGTTCATGAAGGGGCCTATGATTTTACCAGATATACCCTTTCTGGTCATCGGCGCTTGTTTAACTATTTTTCAGAAATTTCCAGTGGTTTAGTTGCCGGACCTGGAACAGTTTTAGTCTGGTCTATCGAACATTTTGCTTTATGTTTTGCTGGCAATAATACCTCAAGATTATTAACTAAAGCAATGGTGAGATTATTGTTTTCTTGGCTTAAATATTTTGACTATCTATTCAAAAATAATCCTCAGGCTCTCGATGGAGCTTCTTGTACATATTTCTTAGGAAAAAAATCTCCTGAGAAAGTAGTTTCTGATCAAATGATTATTGAGAGATATAAAGGAGCTAATCATCTTCGCCATACCTAGAGAATATCCTCAATTCTCCAGTTTATACAAGAAAATAATCTAATTAAATCCTCAACAGTGATGAAAATTTTGTTATTTAGTCGCTATGATACTTTAGGTGCTAGTAGCCGCTATCGTACCTACCAATATTTGCCTTATTTCAAAAAAGAGGGAATAGAGTTTGAGACCGCTCCCTTATTAGATAATGATTACTTGAGAACTCGCTACTTAGGGAAAAAATACCCTTTATCGAGATTATTATTTGCTTATCAACAGAGAATTTCGCTGCTGTTGCAATCTCAAAAATACGATTTAATCTGGTTGGAAAAGGAAGCATTACCTTGGCTACCAGCTTGGCTAGAATTACTGTTTCTCAGAGGAAGAACACCTTATGTAGTTGATTATGATGACGCAGTATTCCACCGTTACGATCAACATTCTGCTCCTATAGTTAGATGGCTATTGGCACAGAAAATCGATCGAGTAATGCAGAATGCTCGCTTAGTGATTGCGGGAAATGATTACTTAGCTAACAGAGCAACACAAGCAGGAGCTAAATGGGTAGAAATATTACCCACCGTCGTCGATCTTGATCGCTATCCCTTATCAAAAGCTCCTCAAAATGAAGTCTTTACCATCGGCTGGATAGGAAGTCCATTGAAGTTTGTCGATTATATACAAGAACTTTATCCTGTTTTAAAAGAAATTTGTCGAGATGGTGGTGCCAAAGTCGTTGCTATTGGTGCCAAAGAGACAAATCTAGAGGATATCCCTTTAGAAATTAAGCCTTGGTCTGAGGCAACCGAGGTGAAGGAGATGCAACAATTTGATGTGGGGATTATGCCCCTTACCGATACAGCATTTGAGCGAGGAAAATGCGGATTTAAACTAATCCAATATATGGCATCTACTCGCCCAGTTATTGGTTCACCAGTGGGGGTGAACGCAGAGATTATTAAGGAGGGGATCAACGGCTTTCAAGCTAGTAGTCAAGCTGAATGGCTGCAAGCTTTTCAAAACCTGAAAAATGATCGAGATTTAAGAGAAAGCATGGGATGGGCTGGCAGAAAACTTGTCGAAGATAAGTATAATATTCAAATAACCGCCCCTAAAATGTTGCAGCTATTGCAAAAAGCTAATCAAGTTTTAAAAACCTAAAACTGTTTTTCTAAAATTATCCATAAATCAAGAATCTAAACTGTGCATGAAATGAAAATACTTTTTATTATTACTAGAGCAGATACCGTTGGAGGCGCACAGGTTCATGTGCGAGATTTAGCGAGATTTTTGCAAGATTCTCACCATCAGGTCTTAGTTGTTACTGGAATAAAAGGCATTTATAATGACGATCTGACGAGCTGCCTCATAACCAATTTATCTTGTCAACACTTTGGCAAAAAAATTAACTTAATTCAAGACTGGCAAACCTTGAATTTTATCAAACAAATTATTGTAGAATTCCAACCAGATATTATCAGCACTCACTCTAGTAAAGCGGGAATTTTAGGACGATTAGCGGCCAAAAAAAGTAAGACTCCTTGCATTTTTACCGCCCATGGTTGGGCTTTTACAGGAGGTGTACCAGAGCCGAGTCGCACTATCTATCAGTGGTTAGAAAAAATCACAGAACCTTTAGCTAATAAAATTATCTGTGTTTCGGAACAAGATCGATTAATTGGAATAAAAACTGGTATGCAACCGCAGCGATTATTGACCATTCATAATGGGATGCCAGATCTACCCGCAGAATTGAGAGCTAATCCTGGTAATGCTAACCCTGTTCGTATTGTCATGGTGGCAAGATTTGATCAGCAAAAAGACCATGTAACCTTACTGAAAGCCTTTCAAAATATTCCCGAAGCCCATTTAGATTTAGTCGGAGACGGTCCGGATTTAGAAAAGATTAAAACCTTAGCTAAGGAGCTAAAAATTATCGACAGAGTTAACTTTTTAGGTTTTCGTAATAATGTAGCTGAAGTCTTAGCTCAAGCCCAAGTATTTACTTTAATATCTAATTGGGAAGGGTTTCCTCGCACTACAATCGAAGCAATGAGAGCGGGATTACCAGTAATTGTATCAGATGTGGGGGGAGCATCGGAAGCAATTGTGGAAGGAATAACTGGATACACCGTAGCGAGGGGAGATGTTAACACGTTACACCAGAGACTATTACAATTAGTTCTTGATCAACAATTCAGAGCTAAAATGGGAGCGGCAGGACGCAAACGCTATGAAACAGAATATACTTTTGAGAAGATGTTTGAAAAAACCTTTCAGGTTTATCAGCAAGTTTTAGCCAAAAGGAGAAAAAATGATGATTGAGAATAAAATATTAATCACAGGTGCTACGGGATTGCCTGGTGGTTTTTTCATGCAACATTTGGCATCTACTAAGCCTGAAATAGAAATACATTGTTTAATTCGACCCAGTAGCGATCGCAGTATGTTAGATAGTCTAGGACTGAATTTAACCTACGATTTTGGCGATAGCTCTATCTCAGAAACCTGGGAAGGAATTTTTAGGGAAAATAGTTTTGAAACCATCATCCATCTCGTCCAACTTCGACAAGTACCAACTATACTTAATAGTCTAAAAAAATTCCAACAAACTCCCCGATTAATTATTATTGGAACCACAGGAGTATATTCAAAATATAATGAATATTCTGCCGAGTATAAACAAGCAGAAAATTATTTACAAGAGTATCCTGCTTCTTATTGTCTGCTGAGACCGACAATGATTTATGGCACTCCTAAGGATAAAAACCTACACAAATTGATTAAATTCTGTCACCGCTACGGATTCTTTCCCATTTTTGGCTCTGGTGATAACCTGTTACAACCAGTTCACGCTGATGACATTGCCCAGATGTTGTTAAAAGTCTGGGAATGTCCTGATATAAAAGGTGCTTACGATCTTTCCGGAGGTAGTATTGTTTCCTTCCGTCAGTTAATTTTATTGATAGAACAATTATTAGGCCAATCGGTGCGTCCCCTGTCCTTTCCCTTGAACTTTGGCATCTGGTCAGCTACCCTACTAGAACAAACATTAGGTAAAAAATCACCAGTGCGACGAGAACAAATCCTGCGATTACAAGAAGACAAAGCTTATGCCCACGAAGAAGCTAAAAGGGATTTAGGGTTTACTCCTCGTACTCTAGAAGCCGGACTACAACAAGAGATAGAATTAATGCGCTCCCAAGGCATAATTTAACTAATTAGGGTCTGCTGAAAAAGTTTGTTGGTGGGGGCAGGGTGTGGGGTGTGGGGTGTGGGGTGTAGGGTTTTACCGATTTTGAGGTAGTCAGTTACCTAATTTTCAGGGAAAAAGTACCTGAATTTTACCCCCGATCCCTCCAATGGTCGGCACTTTTTGAGGAAAAAAAAGTCTAAAAGCCTTATCCAACAAGGTTTTTAGATTTATTCAGCAAGCCCTAATTAAATCAATTTTTGTCTTGACTCTAGCCCTATTCAAAAAACCCTGAATTGGCAACCTCCCTTTACTTTAGAGCAAGGATTAGCCCAAACAATTAATCCAGAAAATTAGTGATCAGCTTGTCAAAAAGGCTTCATAATTCAAGTTCCACTTTGACAAAATCGGCAGTTTTATGGAGAGAAAACCCTACTTTGGCGGCTATCATCTGCATAGCGCGGTTATCCCTTAAAATTTCCCCTTCGATTCCCTCTAATCCTTCCTTTTTGCCAATAGTGACTAAACGCTGTAGTAATTCTGTACCAATGCCCTGACCTTGATAGTCATCCCTAACTAATAGGTCAAATTCCGCCACATTAACGCCGTGCAGTTTATTTAAGCGTCCTATAGCGATAATTTCTGGCTCTTCCGTCTGATCGTTATTAATCTCTACCACTAAGCTCATTACTCGATCGTAGTCGATAAAACAAATGCGCGTAAGACGATCATAAGCGGTTTGGCGATCGAGATTGACAAGGTGAAAATAACGATAATAAATGCTTTCTTCCGAGAGATAATGGTGAAATTGTCGCACTAAAGGCTCATCCGCTGCCCGAATCGGACGAATTAGCACCTTTAAGCCTCTTTTCGTCGTCCAAGGACCTATATAATGTTCAGGATAGGGACGAATCGCCGGATGAGATAACTTTTCTGGGGGAGTAGTTGGAGGATGAAGAAGGATAGAAGCGGAAAGGGCGATTAATTGCTCTGAATCGGCAAAAAAGGGATTAATATCGATAGTTTTAATGCGAGGTTGTTCACTAACCAGGTGACTAAATCTAACGATTATTTGCTCTAAATTCGCTAAATTAAGCGATTTAAGCCCATTTAGTCCCTGAAAAGCCCGATAAATCTTGGTTTTTTCTAAAAGTCGGCGCGCGAGATTAGTATTTAAAGGAGGTAGAGCGGTGGCGTAATCTTGAAAAATATCGACTAAACGGCCGCCAGTACCAAAAATTATCACCGGTCCGCACTGATCATCGTAATTAGAGCCGATAATTAACTCATATCCTCGATCGATTTCTAACATCGGTTGAATACTCACCCCGAGAAAATGCTCCCCACCCACTTGTGCGCTAACATTAGCTTCGATCGCCTGATATGCTTGTGCGACTGCCATAGAGGAAAAAAGCGGCCATTGTACCCCACCCACGGCGCTTTTATGGATAATCGTCTGGGAATGCAGTTTCATCACCACGGGATAACCGAGAGATTCAGCGAGATTAACTGCTTCTGCGGCACTTTCGGCAATTTCAGTGACAATAACAGGGATTCCATAAGCTTTGAGTATATCTAAAGACTCTGGCTCACTGAGAATTGTTCTATCCCCTGCTTGCTCGATAATCTGGCTAACTAAAACTCGATCGGAGCTATTTTCCTGAGAATTGGTTAAAATTGGCGTTTGATAAAGACCGCGTAGATTCTCTTCATATTTCCAGAGCAAATTAAACACCCGGGCAGCCGAATCGGGATAGCGATAGGTGGGGATACCCTGCTGATTTAATAACGCTACTCCCTCTGCAATGCCCTCTCCCCCCATCAAACTTGCTAAAATGGGTTTTGTGCTATTTTGAGCGATTGAGGCAATTCTAAGGGCAATTTCTCGCAGATCAGTGTTAAAGCGAGGCGAGAGAATCATCAACACCGCGTCGGTATGTGCATCCGCTAAAGCAATCTCTAGGGCGCGAGCGTAGCTATCGGGATCGCTGCTGCGACGCAGATCGATGGGATTTTGGGGGACGATATCCGCGGGAACAAGAGGCGCTAGTTTTTCGATCGTTGCGGGGGTAAGGGTTGCCAGTTGTCCATCTTCCGCCAGTAAAGCCGAGGCCGCTAAAAGAGCGGGAGCCACACCATTGCTGATGATTGTCAAGCGTTTTCCCCGGGGAAATCGGGGAATTTTCGCTAAAACTTGCGTGATATTCAAGAGATCGGCCAGTCTTTGTACTTCCACGATGCCACAACGAGCAAAGGCAGCGGAGAGAGTTAGCTGATCGCTGGTCAATTTGCCAGCATGGGAAAGATAAGTGGGGTCAAAGTCGGTACTGTGGCGACTAATGGCGATAATTGGTTTATTTAGGGCAACTTCTCGGGCTGAGGACAGAAAAGAGCGGGCATTATTCAGGGATTCCAGGTAGATAACGATGCTTTTGGTTTGGGGATCGTCTCCCAAATAATAGAGTAATTCGCCCCAATCCACATCTAAAAGAACTCCGAGGGAGATAAAGTGACTAAAACCGACATTTTCGCTTAAACTCCAATCAAGCACGGCAGCAGCGATCGCCCCACTTTGACTAATCAGGGCAATTGAACCAGTTTTCGGCAGGATGGGGGAAAAGGTGGCGTTAAGATTTTGGCTTATATTGCAGATTCCTGAGCTATGGGGACCGATGATGCGTAATTTTTGACCAGCGATCGCTTTAATTTCCCTAAGTAAATTTTCCCCCATCTGGCCGGTTTCCCGAAAACCCGTGGAGAGAATCAGGGCGCATTTAACCTGTTTTTCGACAGATTGGGCGATAATAGCGGGAATTTCGGGAGCGGGGGCGGTGATAATTACCAGATCGATCGCCGCCTGGATATCCTCTAAACTGCTATAGGTGGGAAGATCGAGCCAGTTTTCGGGGTGAGGATTAACTAGATAAAGGCGGTGCTGACCGGGATTATGATGGAGATTATTTAAAAGAGTGCGATCAAGTTGGGGATTTTGGCGATTAAATCCCACCACAGCGATGGTTTTTGGCTCAAAAAAGGCTCTTATGGTTTGATGTTCGCCACCACGAGGCTCTAAGATGGGATTTAACATAAGTAAGCTAGGAGATATTTAAAATGGGTATTGTTAAGTGAGCTAAAAAAGCAGCTAACCCTTACTGTTCCAGTGTTCCGGTGTTCCCCGATCAACCTAGACCAATTTTAGCTGTTTAATCAGGGTTCGATCGGTGTAATTAATTTTGTCTAGGTAGGGTTGGCAATAAAACAGCCCTAGCCGATCAACATTTTCCCCAAGAGATCTAGTAAACTATCTGATGCTGTAAATATTTAGAGACAGACGATGGAACTGGAATATCCCGAGGATTTGAGATACCTAGAAACCCACGAATACGTCAGACTCGAAGGTGAAATCGCTACCTTGGGAATTAGTGCTTTTGCCGTCGATCAATTGGGTGATATCGTGTTTCTAGAATTGCCCGAATTGGGAGAGGCGCTGAAAGTGGGTAGTAGTTTCGGCACGATCGAATCGGTAAAAGCGGTAGAAGAGCTTTATCCTCCCGTCTCGGGAACCGTAGTTGATCGCAATCAAGCGATGATTGACTCCCCCGAATTAATTGCCGATGATCCCCACGGGGAGGGTTGGTTATTAAAAGTGCGGGTAGAAAATCCCGATACTGCCTTGGCTGATACCCTCTCCGCTAGTGAATACCGCGCCCAAGTAGCAGGGGAAAGTTAACTAATATTAACAACACGCAGCCAGACCCTCACACTATCATAGGCATAGAAAGAATTGAAAATCCAGGAAGCGATCGAGTCTTCCTGATTTTTGTCTCTAAACCGTGCTGAAACGAAATTCTTGCCCGAATCGAGTCAGGTTTCACTATTTACCCAATCTATGCTAAATCCTAATCTCGCGGCGATCGAACTTTCCCAAGAGGAGGTTCAACGCTACTCTCGACACATTATTCTGCCCGAAGTGGGCTTAGAAGGTCAAAAAAAACTAAAAGCCGCCAGTGTTCTCTGCATCGGCACCGGGGGACTCGGTTCCCCGCTTTTACTCTATCTAGCGGCGGCTGGCATCGGTAGAATCGGTATTGTTGACTTCGATATCGTCGATAGTTCCAATCTGCAACGTCAAATTATTCACGGCACTTCTTGGGTAGGTAAACCGAAAATTGTTTCCGCTAAGGACAGAATTCTAGAAATTAACCCCTACTGTCAGGTGGATTTGTACGAAACCCGCATAAGTTCCGAAAATGCCCTTGACATTTTAGCCCCCTATGATGTAGTCATCGACGGGACCGATAATTTCCCCACCCGTTATCTGACTAATGATGCTTGTGTTCTTCTCGACAAACCCAACGTCTATGGCTCAATTTTCCGCTTTGAAGGACAGGCAACCGTTTTTAACTACCAAGGCGGTCCCAACTACCGCGATCTCTATCCCGAACCGCCACCACCGGGGATGGTTCCCTCCTGTGCGGAAGGCGGCGTTTTAGGGGTTTTACCCGGAGTAATCGGCACAATTCAAGCCACAGAAGCCATTAAAATTATCCTCGGCGCCCCGGATACCCTCAGTGGTCGTTTACTGCTTTACAATGCTTGGGAAATGAAATTCCGTGAGTTAAAATTGCGCCCGAATCCCATCCGTCCCGTCATTGAAAAACTAATTGATTACGAACAATTCTGCGGTATCCCGCAAGCGAAGGCACAAGAAGCAGCAGAACAGCAAAAAATGACAGAAATGACCGTAGTAGAGTTAAAAACCCTACTTGACAGCAATGCCAATGATTACATTCTCATCGATGTGCGTAATCCCAACGAGTACCAAATCGCGAAGATTCCCAACTCGGTATTAATCCCCCTACCCGATATCGAAAACGGTGCGGCAATTCCCAAAATTAAGGAATTAGTCAACGGTTATCGTCTCATCGCCCATTGTAAGATGGGGGGACGTTCCGCTAAAGCCCTCGCTATCCTCAAAGAGGCAGGTATCGAAGGAATTAACGTCAAAGGTGGTATCAGCGCCTGGAGTCGCGAAGTCGATTCCACTGTACCAGAATACTAATTTCGGCCCTTGGGTTTTGGGGTTTTGGGTGTTAGGGTGTTAGGGTTTTGGGGTATTAGTTGAATTTCCCCATTCCCTATCCCCCCATCTCCCTAGGGTTGATTCAAGGTAGGGTTGATTCATGAATCAACCCTACCCCATTCCCCATCCCCCCATCTCCCCTTCTCTGTGTTTCCTGTTCTCTCTGAATCTGTTAAGATCAAGGCCAGTTAGCCTTAAAATCCTCGGTGTGAGCGAACGATGAAAAACCATATTAAAAAAATTGCTAGTTGGAGCGCAATCGCTACTATTTCCCTTGGCTTAGTAGAAATGAACCGAGCAGCGATCGCATTTGGCAACAATAATCAATTCAGTGCCTGTATCGGTCAGATTGTCGGCACGGGAGTCAGTCCCGAAGATGCCGCCACCGCTTGTTCAGAAGCATTAATTCCGAAAGAATTATCCCGGTGTGTGGCGATGATTAAATCCAAAACCCCGATCGATGGTAATCTGGCTCTGCAAGCTTGTTTTCAAGTGCGTCGTCCCATCGACCTAGGTAATTGTGTGGTCGATATCCATCGCGCTGCCCCCTTGTTTGCCGCTAATTCCCTCAAACAAACGGAAACAGCCAAGGAACCTGATAAATTAGGGATTTCTAAACAGGTTTTAGATTCCTGTCGTCAAAGTTTATTACCCGGGCGCTTTTCCGAATGCGTTATCGCTGTCAGTCGTGGTGTGGACAAAAATAATCCCTCCCAAGCTTTACAAACCTGTTTAAGTGCCGAGGATTTCCCTAGAGATCTATTCCCCAGTTATCCCCAAAATCAAGACCAGAGACCTTAATCAAGATTATCGAAAATTTGGGTTAAAACCCCGTCCTTTTAGGACGGCTTTAAGCTACAATGGAAAAAGCGATAACCAAGCTAAAAACTGAACCTTGACAACAGATAGTAGGGGGTTTTGTTCAGAAAAGAATTCAAATTCGGCCTTGAACGAGTAAAACTTTCTAGGAAATAAGGTTGAACATGAGATTTTTTCGACTTGTTCAAAGTGGCCGGAGGGCATTCGGACACTCAAAACGGACGGGTCGAAAGAGTCAGACTTAAGCAATTAAGCGTTTTTCGGTGAAGCGTCAACCCCGTTCAGCGACCACCCTTAAAAAGTGGCGTGGTGAGGAATCGCCGTCCGTTTTACGGCGGCGAGGATGTCAATTGGCTCTCTTATTTTGGGAATATATGGAAAAACCAGAAAACGTTAAAGATTGAACCATCAATCAGACGAGTTCGGCGGCTTAGGAAAGGTACACTTAACCGTAATATTTAAATTACTTTTAGCGGTTCCTTTGGTAATATAAGGGATTCCTACCTCACCGCCGATTTCCACACCAAATTGTAAAGTGACTTCCTCAATGTTAGCAATGGCTAAATTGCGAAAAGCGTTTAAAGTGTAAGTAGTGTAAGTACGAATTGTATCTTCAATTGTCTGAAAATTCTGCAAAATTTGCTGTTTATCTGGTACAGGAATTACCCCTTTAGCAACTCTTCCCTCGGTTTTTACTGTCTCGGCAGGAATTTCCAGGTCATCGGTGGACTCTATATAAATTAGAGTGTTTTCGTCAATTTGGATCGGAGTTAGTCGAGTCATAAATAATGCAAAAATTGAAAATTAACTTTTTTCTTAACTATTTCTTGGCTCTCCCGTACTTGTGATGATAAGAAAAGATTATCTAAGGGAGGGCGTATGCTTTCCTTGCAGTTTATCAAAAAACAACCTAATATAAAAAACATTTCTATCCCTTGCTGACTGTCTATGGCTCGCTACGCCCTCGTCATCGGCATTAACCATTACGATAACCCCAATTTCCTGCCACCTTTGAGTAAACCCGCCCAAGATGCAGAAGCTGTTGCTCAATTCTTGGAGAATACTGGGACATTTGCCAATGTAGAACGCCTACCCAATCGCTGGATTGCCGCAGAAAAACGCTACGAAGTTGTTCCAGGACAGGTAACGGGGGATAAAGTCTTGCAGGCCTTACAGCAAATTTTATCGGGAGAGCAGACCAAAAATCAAGAAGTCTTGATCTACTTTTCAGGACACGGGTTTCGCCTGATCAATCGCATCGGTGACGGGGAAGCCTATCTTGCCACCTCCGATAGCCAACCCGACGGCGAAAATGCCATTTCTTTAGACCGAGAACTCAATCCTCTATTGCGGCGTTCTAATTTGAGTAATCTGGTAGTAATGCTAGACTGTTGCCATGCGGGGGCGTTATTGCCCGAAAATCCGGAATTAAATCGCACTTTGCTAGAACCTAGCCTTTCAGCATTTAAGGAGAAGCAAGATTACTACCTGATCGCCGCCTGTCGGTCAGAACAGGTGGCTTGGGAAGATAAGGAATACAGTTTGTTCACCGCCGCCTTACTCAAAGGACTGTCCCCACAACAGGCTGACCCAGAAACGGGAGAAATTAGTGCCGATCGCCTGTTTGATTTCGTTTCGCGGGAATTGCGCGGGAAGGGTCAAGAACCGATTCGTATGGGAGTTGGGCGATCGCTAATTCTGGTCAAATATGGGGCGCAACCTCAAGTTACAGAAGTGGAACCGTTACTAGATGAGAAGGGAGAATTGCGCTGTCCCTATCAAGGATTGCTGGCGTTTACTAAGAAAGAACGCCCATTTTTCTTCGGACGCAAGCGAGTGGTGGACGACATCAAATCTAAGCTGGATCGGCTAAATTTTGTCCCTCTGATTGGTGCTTCTGGAAGTGGTAAATCTTCGGTAGTTCTGGCGGGATTGATGCCCTGGTTGGAAGAATTAGGATGGCAAATTCTCGAACCGATCAAGCCTGGATTTAAGCCGTTGACAAAGTTAGAAAGCCTACTGTTATCCTATTTTCCAGATTGCGAAAAATTGCTGGATGAATGTATCAATAATCCAGCCAGCGAAGGCTTAAAACCGCTATTAGAGCTTTTTCCCCGCAAACACAAATTCTTGCTGGTGGTGGATCAATTTGAGGAATTATTCACTTTTGCTCTAGCGGAACAGCGCGATCGCTTTATTGAATTGATTACTCAAGTTGCCACAATTCCAGACTCTCCCCTAGCAGTTGTTGCTACCATGAGGGCGGATTTCATTGAACCCTGTTTGCGTTACGATGGGCTGCGACAACTGATTCAAAATAACGCCGAATACCTGCCAGATCTAAGGGGATTAGATTTGCTAGAAGCTATCACCGAACCAGCCAAACTGCAAGGCTATGAAGTTACGAAAGAATTGCTCAATAAAATCCTTGAAGATATTAAACAAGAACCAGGATTTTTACCCTTATTAGAGTTTGCTTTAACCCAGCTTTGGCAGAGGCGAGATAAGGAAAAACATCGGCTGACTTTAGATGCTTATGAGGCGATAGGTGGTATAGTCGGAGCGTTAAATTGTCAAGCTGATAAAGTCTATCAATACAAGGATTATGAAAAAGACTCACCGCAGCAGGAGCGAACAGAAACAGAAAAAGCTTTAATCAAGCGAATTTTCTTGAATCTTCTGCAAATAGGAGATGGGGAAAAAGATACCAGATTGCGTCAACCGAAAGCCTTTATCTTGTCTCTAGCTGGAGATAATCAAGAAGGACAAAAAGTTTTAAAAGAACTGATTGAAGATAACCAAGGATTAGTTAAAGGTCGTCTTTTGGTAACGGGAAAAAGTGAACGAGAAGAAGAAGCTTGGGTAGATTTGGCACATGAAGCTTTAATTGAAAAGTGGGACAACCTGAATCTGTGGCGAACCGAAACTCGCAAGGGTAGAGAATTAGCCAAACAGGTGGATAAAGATGCCCAAAATTGGCAAAAAAGTCACAAATCCCAGTATTATTTGTGGTCGGGTGACAAGTTAGCAGATGCGGAGAAAGTCCTGCAAGAATATAAAGACACGGTGGAGACTACGCAATTGGCTAAAGATTTTCTCGAAGCTAGTAGCCAGCAAGAATTATATAATTACCTCCGCAGTTCAGACATTGATAATTTAGAGCGAGAGACATTAGAAAAGGAAGCAGCCAACAAATCATTTTTAAACCGAGAAAAGTTGAGAAACTTACTCGAAGATGAGCAGGAAAAAGCACAGATAAGGCTGTCAGCTTCCTGGTTACTGAAGCAGTGGGGAGAGGAGGTTCCTATCTGGACAGCAGAGGTTGATAAACAAGGAAATATTGAACTCTCAATTATCGCAGAAAACGATCTACCAGCCACAGTAATCGAAGAGTTAGAAAGTGGAATAAACCTAGAAATGGTGAAAATTTCTGGTGGTGAGTTTTGGATGGGTTCGCCGGAGCGAGAAGACGGATCATATCCAGATGAGCGCCCGCCACACAGGGTCACGATTTCTCCCTTTCTGATGGGCAAATATCCGATAACGCAGGCGCAGTGGCGAGCAGTAGCTTCTTTGCCTAAAATTGAACGGGATCTCAACCCAGACCCCTCAACCTATAACCCACATTCCGCACCCTCAACTGTCACATAAGCTGTCCCCCTCCAGAGACTTGAGTAAAAATACTTAGCTGGTGAAGGTTTTTTTGCTTGTGCCAAGGCTCTGCCTTGACACACAATACTTAAGGCTCTGCCTTAAAATATCCTTCAGGTAGAACCTGAAAAGAGCGTTCCCAGGTAGAACCTGGGAACGAGATACGAGATAGCAGGATTTGCTTGTGCCAAGGCTCTGCCTTAAAGTATTCTTCAGGTAGAACCTGGGAACGAGATGCACGAGATGCAATGAGACACAACAAATAAACCCGCAAAGGAAAGGAGACGGCAAAAATGGGACGCAGTCGCTACCAAATTATTGAACAATGTCCATACTTTCTCACCTGCACTACTGTCAATTGGATTCCGATTTTTAGTAAACCTGAACTTGCCCAAATAATATTTAATTCTCTCAGCTTTCTTCAGGAGCATCAACGGTTATCAGTTCATGGTTATGTCTTAATGGAAAATCACCTTCATCTTATTGCTTCATCTGCTAATTTATCTCAAGAAATTGGCAAATTTAAATCCTTTACTGCTCGCTCAATTATCGATCATCTTAAGCAAACCAATAACCAGCATTACTTAACTCAACTTCGTCTGTTCAAATTAGTTCATAAAATCGATCAAGATTATCAACTTTGGCAAGAGGGTTCTCATCCCCAAGCAATTCTCTCAGAGGAAGTGCTACAGCAAAAACTAGAATATATTCACAATAATCCAGTTAAGCGTGGTTATGTGGACGATCCTGCCCATTGGCGATATTCCAGTTATCGAAACTATTTAAATCAAGAGGGAATCTTGTCAATTGATTACCTTTCTCCGTCTCCTTAAATAAGTAATAATGAAACCTACTCCCTTGATGAAGTGTTGGGAGATATTAACTGATAACTGAAGCTAGGTTCTACCAAGTCCTTGGCTGAAAGTTAGCATCATTGACAATTGCTACAGTATCTCCCGAAGGCTTGATGACAAATAGTCCCTTTTTATAAGCATAGCGATCTACTCCTTCGTTAATTTCAATCCCAGCGACTGCCCCATAAGCTTGATTTCGCTTGTGCCAGGGCAGAGCCTTGGCAGACAATATTTAAGGTTCTGCCTTAAAATATTCTTTAGGTAGAACCTGAATAAAGGGTTCCCAGGTAGAACCTGAGAACGAGATAACAGGATTTGCTTTTTCATCTCTGGTGGTGAAAATTTTTTCATCGGGACTGACTGAAAAATAGAGGCTGAAATAACGCAAATTCGTCAATCAGAATATTTTCATGTTTGGCGGTGCCGACTTTGGCATCAGGACTGACTCCTTATAAGTACCTAAGCAAAATTAATTACACATATCTAACCACCTCTTGCCTCTTGCCTCTTGCCTCTTGCCTATCTTCACTAGGAAATTAATTTTGCACGACTACTTACTAAATCCTGTTTAGAAAGTACAGGGGAGCAGGGAGCGGGGAGCAGGGAGAAACAATTTATAACTTGGGAGTTAATCGTACTATTAAAAACGGATTTAGTATTACTCCTAACCCAATGTTCGACAAAGATAAGCAAAAATTATTGATTGATGCCAAAAACTTGAGAATATTTAAATTAACATTCCGCAATATTTACAAATTCTTAAAAATTAATTGAGAAAGATTTTTATTTAACAACGATGTTACAATGGTTACAGCGATTTTACTGAATTTCATAATGGGTTTTTCTGTGCTTTTTTGGACAGCAACGCTTGAAACCCTTGCCACAGCTAGAAGGTAATCCTAATTAAGACAGGTAAATGAGTCAATTTCACCCACAACGATGATCTTTTTTTTGTGTAGTTTTGTTGCAAAAAAAAAGTTTTTTTGACAAAAAGCACAAAGTATGAATGATGAATTATGAAGTGGGGTAGTGAAGTAGTGGGGAAGTGGAGCATTTGGCTGAAATTTCCCTAAACCCCTAAATCCCTATCCCCTACCTCCTGCCGACCGCCGACCGCCGACCGCCGACCGCCTCCTGACTCCTGATCACTGATTACTGATTACTGATTACTGATTAGGTGTCACCTGATCGATAACCTTGAGAGTCCCGTCATCCTTAACAGTCCAGACATCGTAACTACCGACCACATCGCCATTTTCATCGATATCCACATTGCCACTGGCCCCTTGATAGTTAATATCCTCGCCTTTGCGAATCATTTCCATGGCTTGACAAGCATCGGTTACTTCCGTCCCCGGACCGTTAGCCACCTCACGAATCTTGCTTTGAATCCCTTCACCAGTGTTAGATTTAGCCGCCTCGGCCGCTAACATCAATAAAATCCCCGCGTCCCAAGTATGGGGAACAAAAGCGGTGACATCCTTGCCGGTCTTTTCTTTCCAGAGAGTAGTAAAAGCACTTAAAGCTTGACCGTCGGCCCCGGGGACCGTGCCTAGGGCCCCAGCAATAATTGACTTACCATCGGTTCCTTTCCCCACCTGTTTGGTGAAATCTTCCGAATAAACCCCATCGGTGAGGAGGACGGTAACTCCTTTGGTCAATCCCTGTTTATAGGCCGCTTGCAGTAATAAACTGCCCGTTTCAGCGTAAAGGACTGCCGCTACAGCATCCGGTTGGTTAGCGAAGGCAGCCGCCGCTTCACTATCGAGAGTGGCAGCTTTCGGGTCATAACGGACAGGATTTTGCTTATTAGTGATAGTGCCGCCTAATTTATCGAAAGCGCTCACGAATTCCCGTTCAAATCCGACTCCATAATCGTTATTGATCACGACGGTGGCCACATTTTGAAAACCCTTTTTCTTAGCTAGGACCGCTAAAGCTTGAGCTTGGTAGGTGTCCGGGGGAGCCGTCCGCGCCCAAAAACCTTTAAAATCGCCTTTTTTCGCCCTGTCAGTAAATACAGGACTGGTGCTACCCGGAGAGACTAACATAACTTTCTTTCTCACCGCCACATCGACGGCTGCTCCTGAGACGCTACTGGCAAAGGAACCGATCACACCGGCTACTTTATCCACCTCCGCTAGTTTCGTCATCGCTGAAGCACCGGCGGCGGGATCGGTTTGGTCATCTTCTTTCACGAGGGTGACGGGTTTGCCATTGACTCCACCACAGGCATTGATAGTCTCTACCGCTAGGGCGGCTGCTTCGGGCATATTTTGACCAATGGCGGCTAAATCTCCGGTAATGGGCAGTAAAGCCCCTAATTTTAAGCCTTGATCACCGGGGCCAGTGGTGGTGGGACTAGAGGCAGTGTTATCGGGGGTTTGGGCATTATTACAAGCGGTTAAAAAATTAGCTAACAGGGTGATGCTCAGGGTTAGGGCTAGGGGCGATCGAATATATCTCTGCATGGCAGTAAAATCAAGGATGAGTCAAGGTTGCAAGACTGAAAGGCCCGGACTGGGAAAATTCTAATCGATGTTAGCATTCTCTTCAAATCAAACAGGTTTCCATCTTAATCAGATATTGATGGAAAAAATGGCTAATTTGTTCGACCTATGCCGTCGGGTGTGGGGTAGTGGGGTAGTGGGGTAGTGGGTAGTGGGGAAATGGGGAAGTGGGGTGGGGAAGTGGGGAAGTGGGGAAGTAGAGCATTTGGCTGAAATTTCCCTAAACCCCTAAACCCCTAAACCCCTAAACCCCTCAATCTCTAAATCCCTATCTCCTGCCTCACCCCACCAACAAACTTTTTCAGTAAACCCCACTTAGGAAGCTTTGGCTAAAACGGTCTTCTGGTTTAAAAACTGAATCGCCGTTTGGTATTGACTATCTTTTTCGGTGCCGATTTCCTCATAGGTGATCGGTTCCTGTGCCACCACTTGATCGGGGATAATTCCTAACTTATGAATATCATGGTGGGCGGGAGTTTCATATTTGGCGACGGTAATCGCTAATCCTGCCCCATCGGGTAACTCGAATAAGGACTGAATTAATCCCTTACCGAAAGTCTTTTCTCCCACTAAAACCCCTCGCTGATTGTCCTGTAATGCTCCAGCTAAAATCTCGCTGGCGCTGGCGGTTCCCTGATTGACTAAAACCACTAGAGGCGCATCGGTTAAAGCATTGCCAGCAGCGGCAAAACTATCGGCAATTCCCTCGCGATTAACCGTATAAACGATCGTTCCCTGATTAATCCACATCCGAGCGATTTCTATACCCGCTTGCAGTAAACCACCGGGGTTATTTCTTAGATCCAAAATATAACCCTTTGCCCCTTGTTTTTGTAAGTTCGTCACCGCTTCCGAGACTTCTTTGGCAGCGTTAGCACTAAATTGATTTAAGCGCACATAACCGATGGGCAAGGAACTAGAATTTTTATCCAAAACCGCTACTACTGGACTTAAAGAAATGCGTTGACGGGTTAAAGATAGGGTTTTTGGTTGACTTTTTTGATCGGGAAGAATGACTAAGGAAACTTCTGTTCCGGGGGTGCCGCGCATTTTGGCCGCCGCCGCGTCGAGGGTTAAAGTAGTGGTATCGATGCCATCAATAAACAAAATGCGATCGTGGCTAGTCAAACCAGCGGCCTCAGCAGGAGAACCGGCAAGGGGGGCAACTACTTCTAAGTAACCATTGTCAGGATTGATATTAATTTGCAGTCCTACCCCCGATAATTCCCCCGTGGTGCTAATTTGTAGGTTATGGTATTGATCCGGTCGCAGGAGACGGGTAAAAGGTTCATCGAGAGTAGCTAACATCTGTTCGATCGCATTGTAGGCCGCCGTCCGATCGTTGAGGGGTTTTTTGATGAATTGTTCCCGCACCTGCCACCAGTTTTGATGATTAAATGTGTCATCATAATAAGATTGGTTGACTAATCGCCAAGATTGTAGTAGCAATTTTTGTTCTTCGCTAAAGGCGGCTGCTGTGGGTGTCCATGCCATCCAAGTCAGACAAAACCAAAATCCCACTAATAATCCCACCCACAACGATTTTTTTCTCATCTTGCTTCTCTTATAAATCAAGTGCTGATCTGCTGATTATTTTCAGTATAGTCTTTTCTCTGAAATCGATTCTTATCTGGTAACTCTTTCCCTTCAAGGGATTCCCATAAAAAAGAGGGTAGTTATGGTTAACTACCCCAAAAAATTCTACTAGATCGGTGCCATTAAGCGATCGCTTAATTGTTCAGCTACTAGACAGCCACAACTTTTTTGCTGACTTGGGTTAATTGCCCTTTAGCATATTTGGCTGCGTAGTCATCGAGGGACATTTGTTTGATTTTGCTGGCGTTACCGGCGGTACCAAATTGTTGATAGCGATCGGCACAAACTTTCTGCATATAGGTGATCGAGGGTTTCAGGAAGAAACGGGGATCAAACTCTTTCGGGTTGCTGAATAGTGCTTCACGAACTGCGGCGGTAATTGCTAAACGGCAATCGGTGTCGATATTGATTTTACGCACACCACTCTTGATGCCTTTTTGGATTTCTTCCACGGGAACACCGTAGGTTTCAGGGATAGCGCCACCGAATTGGTTGATTAATTCGAGGAGATCTTCGGGGACCGAGGAAGAACCGTGCATGACCAAGTGAGTATTGGGTAAGCGGTTATGAATTTCTTCAATGCGGCTAATAGCGAGAATTTCGCCGGTGGGTTTGCGGGTAAATTTGTAAGCGCCGTGGCTAGTACCAATGGCTACTGCTAAAGCATCTACTTGGGTTCTTTCGACGAAATCTACCGCTTCATCGGGATCGGTTAACAGCATCGAGTGATCTAATTCCCCTTCAAAACCGTGGCCATCTTCCGCTTCTCCTTTACCGGTTTCTAAGGAACCTAAACAACCGAGTTCCCCTTCCACACTAGCACCGATCGAGTGAGCAACTTTTACTACTTCAGCAGTAACGTTAACGTTGTACTCGTAGGTGGCGGGAGTTTTAGCATCCGCTTCTAAGGAACCATCCATCATGACACTGGTGAAACCGTTACGGATCGCCGAGTAGCAGGTGGCGGGTTCATTACCGTGATCTTGGTGCATCACAATGGGGATATGAGGATAGGTTTCCACCGCGGCGGTGATCAAGTGACGCAGGAAGTTTTCCCCTGCATATTTGCGCGCACCGCGAGAAGCTTGCAGGATAACGGGGCTATCGGTGGCTGCCGCCGCTTGCATGATCGCTTGGATCTGCTCCATATTATTTACGTTAAAAGCGGGGATGCCATATCCGTTCTCAGCCGCGTGATCCAACAATAACCGCATGGGGACGAGTGCCATATCCTTTACTCCTTAATCTATTTCTTGTTTTCTGTCTCTTTAAATTCAAGAAAGTTAATTCTCTTACCTGTTAATCTTAAGATAGTTTTTACACTTTGACGATCCCCCAAAAAAATTTTTTCGGGTTTCGTCCTAAGATGACCACAATCTCCGTTGCGCTGGTCCGTTAAGTAGTTCGTGTGTATCAAATAACAGCTGGGGAATCGGTAATTTTTCCGGGCAGCGAGGTAAACAATCACCACATTCAGTACAATTATTGGCCTTGCGTCCGGGGAACCAATGACCGGCATTTTCCAGCATTCGATAGCGATACTGGCCAAAATCAGTCATTTCGTAAGCTACTGCCAGATTCCGCAGTCTCAACACTTCAGGGATATTAATATTTTCGGGACAGGGTAAACATTGATAACATTGGCTACATAAATCTGTAGCCAATTTATCGGTTAAATGTGCCTCTAAACGCTTAAAAACGGCAAGTTCTGCCGCATCTAGGGGCTGATCTCCTTCGCATACGTTAATAATTGTCTCTAATTCCTCTGGTATCGCTGCCCCGACGCTGAGGGTAGTAATGCGCGTATCGCTCAATAAAAAGCGATAATTTAGCTCTAAGGGTGAAAAAGGAGCGCATAATTCCTCTAGCTTCTTGGGAGGTCTGTGGAGACCACCTCCCTTATCAGCAGGGGAGATAATAAACACACCCATGTCCTTTGCTTGGGCCAAAGCGATCGCCGGTTGCTGTCTTTGCCAAAAAAAATAGTAATGGATATTGACAAAAGCGAAGAAATCTGTATTGATCGTCTCCAGAATAATTTCTAGGGGTGCATGGGTAGAAAAGCCAATATGACCGATTTTTCCAGCTTCTTGGGCCAGAAAAACGGCTTTCATGCAGCCTTGCGGGTCTTTAATCCAGTTTAAATGCTCGCGGGTGTTAATACCGTGAATTGCTAGACAATCGAGGTAATTTAATTGTAATCGTTCTAGGGATTCGGCGATCGCTTTTTCCATAGTTTGGCGATCGGGAGTGGGGACCAATTTCGTAGTCAGATAAACCCGCTCCCGCACCCCTTGACGCTGCAGGTAGCGACCGAGAAAAACTTCGCTATTACCGTAACCTCTGGCCGTTTCTAGGTGATTAATCCCCAATTCTAGGGCGCGATCAACTGTTGCGGTAAACACCGACTCTGAGGACAAACAGCGCATTGTCCCCAGGGAAAACAGCGAAAATTGCCAATTAGTACGGCCAAATCGTCGATAACGCATTGATTCAGTTATCAGTTATCAGTTATCAGTTACCAGTTATCAGTTATCAGTTACCAGTTATCAGTTGTTAGTTAGAAGGTATTGGGGGATGGGGTGTGGGGGTGATGGGGTGATGGGGTGATGGGGAAATGGGGAGAATAAATAAAAATAATCTCCTGTCGACCGTCGACCGTCGACCGTCTCCTGAATCCTGTCTCCTGAATGTTCACTGATCACTAAAATCACCGTGACGTTGGATCAGGTCTGAGGGGCTAAGATTGGAGACGAAATTGCGAAAAGCTTGACGTTCCTGCTCATCCGCGTCACGATCGACAGGGATAGAAGCGGAAGCGATCACTTCTTCCATTACCCAGACAGGACTGTTGGTACGCAGGGCAATGGCGATCGCATCACTGGGACGACAATCGATTTCTTTTTTGACTTCGCCGCGCTGGAGACAGAGAACAGCATAAAAGGTATTATCTTGGAGAGAATGGATGATAATCTTTTCTAAATCCATGTCCCAAACTTTAAAAATATTAGCGATCAAATCGTGGGTGAGGGGACGAGGGGGTCTTTGTTGTTCGAGGACGGTGATAATGGCCTTAGCCTGATCTTGTCCGATGTAGATAGGTAGGGCGCGACGCTCGGAACCATCCTTCAGCAGTACAATGGGACTGCGAGTGATAGCGTCTAGGGCAATTCCAGCGACTTTCATTTCGATCATGACTATGGCTTCTCCAAGATAGAGATTCAGCTAGGGAAGGAGTGGGAAAGCAAACTGAGTAATATAGTGCTTCGTTACACTCACAGTATGCCCTAAGATGGCAGAGATTAGCCTCATCTTTATTGACATCCTCGCCGCCCTAAAAGTGCGGCGATTCCTAAACCTCACGATTTAAGTTTCTGCTTCCACCACCGTCGCATACCACAGTTAAAAAACCATGTACTGTCTTACACAGAGTCCACAGACTTTCGCCCCATTTCAGAAGCCCGATTCCGTGTGTCCCACGGTACGTTGACCGCCTATAGCTTCTTGTACTTGTTGCGCGCGACTTTTTACCTGGCCAAGCTTTTCTGGTCGGAACCCCCTAAGCCGAGTTTTCAAGGTGCTGCGCCGTCCACTTGGTTTTCGAGACTGGCTTTTTAATTCTAACGTAAAGCCAACCTAGAACGGCGGGGTTTCAGACCCAAAATTTCCGATGAAAAAAATACATCAGCTGCCGTCAGGCTTGAATCAGTGATCAGTAATCAGTAATCAGTAATCAGTGATCAGTATTCTCCGAGTCGGGAGTCAGTATTCAGGAGATTGCTTTTATTTATTCTCCCCACACCCCACACCCTACACCCTACACCCCACCTCCCCACTTTCCCACTACCCCACTTCCCACACCCCAAATAAATTACTTAATTTGTGCTATGATAATAGTTTTGGGATAAATTTAAATAGGAGCAGACTGTCTGTATGTCTCGTTATAGAGGACCGCGCTTGCGCGTTGTGCGTCGTTTAGGGGAATTACCAGGCTTAACCCGTAAAAATGCCCGTCGTGCCTATGCACCTGGGCAACATGGCCAGGCCCGCAAAAAACGTTCAGAATATGCTATTCGTCTAGAAGAAAAACAAAAACTGCGTTTTAACTACGGTGTCAGCGAGAAACAATTAATTCGCTATGTCCGCAAAGCTCGCCGGGCTACCGGTTCCACTGGTCAAGTGCTGCTGCAACTCTTAGAAATGCGTCTGGATAATACCGTTTTCCGTCTCGGTATGGCTGGGACAATTCCGGGGGCGCGACAATTAGTCAATCACGGTCACGTCACCGTTAACGGTAGAGTTGTGGATATTGCCAGTTATCAGTGCCGTCCGGGTGATGTGATTGGAGTCAGAAATCAAGAGCGTTCCCAGGATCTAGTCAAAAGAAATATGGAATACCCCGGTTTAGCCAACCTGCCGAGTCATTTGGAATTTGACAAAAATACCCTTGTGGGCAAAGTGAATGGCGTTGTGGAAAGAGAATGGATTGCCCTCTCGATTAATGAACTGTTAGTAGTGGAATACTACTCTCGGAAAGTCTAGGAAAAAAGCCTTTTCCAGATACCTTGAGGACGCAAGTGGCAGCGTCCTTATTTTATCTCAAATGTCGGGGTGAAGACCCGAAGCGTTTAGTGCGATGGGACGGGGCTTTTAAAGGGGCGAATTACTTCGCCCCAGGGTTCCCCTCATCGGAAATTTTGGGTCTGAAACCCCGCCGTTCTAGGTTGGCTTTACGTTAGAATTAAAAGGCCAGTCTCGAAAACCAAGTGGACGGCGCAGCACCTTGAAAACTCGGCTTAGGGGGTTCCGACCAGAAAAGCTTGGCCGGGTAAAAAGTCGCGCGCAACAAGTACAAGAAGCTATAGGCGGTCAACGTACCGTGGGACACACGGAATCGGGCTTCTGAAATGGGGCGAAAGTCTGTGGACTCTGTGTAAGACAGTACATGGTTTTTTAACTGTGGTATGCGACGGTGGTGGAAGCAGAAACTTAAATCGTGAGGTTTAGGAATCGCCGCACTTTTAGGGCGGCGAGGATGTCAAGAATGCTGACTTTGTATATAGACAATTCTCAAAAACCGATGCTCTAAGGGAGCATCTCACCTTTGTAACCCCTAAATCAGGTTTTTATGTCAAGCTATTTTGAAAGCCTTGCTAGAAACCAGTTTTATGGATAAGTATAATTACTCACTTGCATAAATGAGATGCTCCCGTTTACATGAGAAAACGCTATGAGCAACCCTGAATTTTCCCTTGATATGCCTCTTAAAGAGCGACAAGAGAAATTTATGCAAATGTCCGATGAGAATATTGATTATTCAGATATTCCTCCCCTAGATGATGAATTTTTCAAGAATGCTAAACTGGTCAAACCAAATCCACAAACAGAGCAAATTAGTATCAGGTTGGATTCAGAAATCCTTGGGTGGTTTAGGAATCATGCTCAAGAAAAGAGCTATCACGACCTAATTAATGATGTATTACTAATCTACGTCAAACATCAATCGCAATAGCCGATTATCTACCGAGTAAAGAACCTCGAAGAAGCGGTTATAAATGGCAATGATTACAAGCTCAATTGCAGCGTTTGCCTAAATTAAACCTCAAATGTCGGAGTTTTTTCAAACTCCGAAACACCTTATATGCTACAATTCACAAGTCGCAGCGAGAGAAACTTCATTATTAGGTAAATAATAGTCGTCCTTTTGGTTCAGGAATGATTCGTTCTAGTTGTTTGGCAGTTTCAATCCATTCTTGAATAACAAGTTCAGCATTTTGTACAGCTTCTTGATAGGTTTCTCCATCTGCCATACATCCTGCTAATTCTGGAACTTCAACAATAAAAGCTTGATCTTCCTCACTCCAATAAATAATTAATTCATAGCGAATTTTCATCTTTCCCTCCTAATTTATATTTTAAAATTAGATTACGAATTTGTTTGATTTGATAAGTTATGTAGGTTGGGTTGAACAGAGTGAAACCCAACAATTATAGGCTTTGTGTTGGGTTTCGTGCCTCAACCCAACCTACTACTACTGAACCAGAGAACAAAGAATCATCATAACATTATTGATCATCTGGCAAAGCTAAAATTTCATCCCCAATTAAATCAGGTAAATTTTCGGTATGAACGTGCAAGTGAGTAATTGAGCCTATTAATTCTGCCAAAATATCCCCTTTTTGGTCATCAGTTAGGCTTGGTAATTTAAGCTGACTTAGTAAGAATATAACCGCCTCGCATTCTTCACCTAATTCAGATAATAGAGTGGCCAAGGTAGAGTTGACTTTCAAGGGTTTTTCAGTGTTTGAAATCATTGCTTATTTTCCTCTGTTTAATCGCTTTTCTGCTCTAGATAAACTTTTTTCTAAACCTTTAATTTCTCTTTTCCAGTAATTAATTAAGTTTTCATCGGGGGATTCTTTTTGTTCCTCATTGGCAATTTTTTGATGATGGATCAGAATTTGATAACGAATGCTTTCAACAGATTTACGAAATTTCTTTTTTGACAAGTATTTACTCCTAACTTGCGGTGGTTAATATCTATCGTAATTATAAACCATAGATTATGTAGGGGAAAATGGCATTTACCCTCCTGGGGTGACGGTGACAGGTATCGAATCGCGGAACCCCTGATAACCTCGTGTGGAAACGATGTAGGATCGGAGTTTGAAAAAACTGCGAAACCCTTTATATGCTACAATTCACAAACCACAGCGCGAGAGATTGCCCAGACAGACCCCCACCCCCACCCAACCCAAACCTAGTTGCTACGTGGGAAATCCCTGTCTCACCCGGCAGGTGTCCTTTGGGTGCTGATGATGGTGCGTTTGTACTCCATGTTAAATCGGAATAAGTTTTCCAGTTTCCGTTGACTCGCCAGCCTACTGCGTCCCCAAAACGTTGCCACGCTTGAATATTATAGTCGCCGATCTGGTTGCCTGTCTGCTTGTAGATAGCCAATTGTACGGAAAAGCCAAACTGGCCACCGGAAGCCGCTAACCACTCTCGATCAATCATCCGCAAATCCTCACAGGAAAATTTCTCGGCGGATTCGCCGTCTATCCAGCCTTCTTTTTCTCGTTTAGCGGCCGCCAGCATTAGCTCACCTGTTTTGCGATCGAACAGCGATCATCTTCTTAGAACCTCCTGTCAGACAGCGATCGCACTTTAACTAATGAGAAGATAAGGGATAAGTCGGTTGATTAGGGTTTTTATTAAGGGTTTGACAATCCGCTAAGTATTGTTCAATAACAGTTTTAAAAGCCTGTTCTAGTTCATCAACGGAAAGACCATCAAAAACGATAATATCTTCTATGTTGATGACACGACCAAAAAATAAGCGATCGCTCTCGTCGTATTCAATCACAGCTTCATAGCCTTTGTATTGCATCATCGTTTTTTGGCTGTTTTGTGTTCGTTGGCTAACTATAGCTTGACTGCTAACCCACTACCTTGATAGTACGAGTGTTAAAATCAATCGCAGGAGCTAAAACTGCGATTGCTGATTAATTGGTAGTTATTAAAAAAATGCAATCACTATTTCAAAATCATAGGATATAGCAATTCTAGAGATTATTATTGATCTTTAAAAATCTCATTATCTTTATCTTAAGATAAAGTTTAATCTACTAAATCTTCATAATTATTTACTCGCTCTCTACATAACTTAATAAAGTTAGCAGTTTCTTCATCATGTTGCTGATAAATATTTTTTGCTTTATTCATTTGTATATCTTCGATTTTTTCTTTATTTCTTTCTCTAAGTCGGATATATTCAATCATTAAAGCTTCAATATTTAGCTGAAAATTTTTTAGTTCTTTCATTTTTGAGAGTTCTTTTTCTGCCATTTTGCCAAGATTTTCTTGATTCATTCTATCGATAGTTTCTTTCTCAAGCAGTTTTTCATAAAGACCTTCTTTCGACAAGATTTTTACCAAAACTGGAGCAATTTCAATAATAATTAATAACAGAGTAATTAATTTATTTGTAATAGCAATAGCAGGATCATCTTTCGATAATGCTTCTAGGGCTGAGATACGATCTAAAAGACTTCCTTCTTGCCATTCCTTTTTCTGCGGTGTCTTGATACTCAAACTTGATTGTTGTTTTTTGATTAAACTATTTTTTTCCTTGAGTAAATCTTGGATTCTACTATCCAAAAAAGTAACACTTTTTTCTATTGTTTCTACATTTTTTTGTCTTTCTTTTGCAATAGTACCGACACCGGGTTTACCTGTCACACCTTTACCTTTTATTTCTTCTATCGCATCTATACGAGCTTTTTGTAAAGCGTCTGAAGCTTGATTTTTTTCTCTTGTGAGATTGTCAATCTCTTCATTGATTTTATTGATCCTTTTGACATCTGGAGTATCTTGATCTTTTCTGCTTTCTTCTCTTTCTCTTTCTCTTCTTTGTTGGCTAATTTTTTGATTTATTTCACTCTCAAACAATCTTAACTCTAGAGGTTTAGCAACGATAAAACCTAAAAGAATTGCTATGCTTAAGCGAGTGGCGGCTCCTACCCAAAATTGTAGTTTTGATGAAGACTTATTTTGACTAGCTGTAAGGATAAAAAAGCGATCTAAGTTAAAAATTATGCTACCCCAAATAAAACCCAAAGAAATTGAAATTGTTAAAGAGCCAAAAACCGTAAAAAGTGCATAGCCTCCTGAACAAAAAGCCATTATTGCCGTGAGAATAACGGTGGTGCCGATAGACTCATATTTATACCTTTCTGTGCGGCAGCTTTCTTGAGACAAAATTTCTTGATCTGCACCAGCAGACCAGATTAAAAGTTTTTGTACAGAATTGAGTCGTGTTTTAGTTGGCACTTGATTACCTTAGTTAATGGTTATACTTCTTAATTCAGAGCAAAAATAAAGGAATTAACGCTCTCTGAATTTAATCATTTTCAGAAGGGGGGAGAATCTCATATTCTCGTGACATATTAATTTGCTCATTTTGTCTTTTTGATTTCAGGGAGTCTCTTAAGATTTCTAGGAACGCCATCTGCATAGCACTGGCTTCAACAATCCCTCCACCACCAGAAGTATTACCACCACCGCTACTAGCACCAATAAACACTTCTGGAAGTTTAATTTGGGTGTTGGCGTATGCCTCAGCCCATTTCCCTTCTGATTCTAACTGAGCATAAATCGCAGGACTAAGAACCTGAACTCTTTGACGAAACTCTTCTATACGAATACCAGCAATTTTCTCGTCTTCACTGGTTTTGATCTCAGATTCTTCTCGCATCCGCTTTAACTCAAGCTCATCTTTTTCTTGTTGAATTTGTGCATCTGCTTTTGATTCCTCAAGTTTAGCTTTAGCATTAAGAGTTGTTACCTCTAAATTACTTTGAGCCTCAACTATTTTGATTTGAGCTTTGTTTTCCTCTTGCTGTTTGATGAGAGACTGACGGACTTGTTCGGTTGCCTGTTGTTGTTTATAGTTTTCAGCTTGTTGTTGCAGTATTTCACGCTCTTTTAATAAATCGTCCAATTCAGGAGGTAAATCAATGTCTGTAATTAAAGTCTGGATTGACTGTACACCGTAAGATTTGAGAACCCCTTGAATATAGGCTGCTGCGTTGTCTTGTATTTGACCTCTTTCATGTAAAAAATCAAGTGCTTTACTACCTTGAGCCGAAACCTGAAAATAAGATTCAACCATAGGGCTTAGAACTTTACTCACTAAATTTCTGATGGCAGAAGATTTAAAAACTTTTTGCTCATTCTCCTCAATAGGGTTAGAGTTTAATGGCTTTAAAGCATCAATCGGTTGAGCACCAACTTTAAGAATCATTTGCGGAGCATCTTCTGCCGCAATGTGGATAGTTTGAGTCATTTGTAAATAAAAAACAAAGCCATCACTTGAGCGAAGTTTCAACGGATTAAGATTTTTGTCATAGTTAATCTCTGGTTTTTCTTCTGAGTTAGACCAATTTAAAATAATTTGGTTGGTCGGAACAACATGAACACTTTTAATTCTTCTGTTCATCGCATACTTGCCTGGCAGAAGAGGTTTGCGCTGTATGCCTTTTTCCCCTTCTTCTGAAAGTCGATCATCATTTTTTGACTCGTTATCTTTGCCGACAGAGGAAATAATCACCCCGACTTGTTCGGCAAGAATTTCAACTAATGGTACTTGTTCAACACGAACAAACCAGGGATTGAGAGTCCAGGAACCTTCCTGTAAAAATTCTTCCTGTAAGCCTTTATAGCCCCCAGCTTCGATAAACTTTTGGGGTTTCTGAAAATTATCATGACCTTTAATTGTATTCCCAGCAATTTCCCCTTCAGGAAGGGTTTTTCCTTCAAGTGTCGTAACAATACCGATTTTGTCTTTGCCCACAGTATAAACCTTTAATTCTTCAGGGTTTACATTGTACTGAGTGGCATTAGCAGAAGTAATAACAGTAAACAAGTCAGTGTTGATCTGATAAGTCCTCGCAGGTAGAACTGCCAACTGTTTGCCACTTTCACCACCATTTTTAATAAAAGCTTCAGCATCTTCAAAATTTTGGCATTCAACAACTTTGCCTAAATTCCTATCTTCGGGACGGGTTGACCCATCGGTAGCCACAACTAAGCCAATTTCTCCTTGGGGAATTTTAGTGACTGAATCAATTTTAATTTCAAACAAATCGGTATTAATTTGATAGGTTCCAGGTGTTAAAAAGGCTAATTGTTTACCACTTTCACCACCACCACTGATAAAAGCTTGAGCATCTTGAAAATTATTGCATTCAACAACCTTACCAAAGGTTCGGGTTGTGGGTAACGGCTTGCCAAAGGTAGCCCGAACCAATCCCACTTGATCCTCCGCAATGCGAATACATTTTACCCTTTTTACTTTAAAGATATTGGTATTAATCTGATAGGTATTGGCGGTTAAAATTGTCAGTTGTTTACCACTTTGACCACCATTGTCCCAAAAAGCTTGGGCATTTTGAAAATTATTGCATTCTACAAACTTGGCAAAGGCTTGACCTGGCGGTAGAGGTTTACCATCTCTAGCTTCCACGAGTCCTACTTCGTCTTCACGGATACGAATAAAATTAACAATCTCAACAGAGAATAGCTCAGTATTAATATAATAAGTACCATTAGTCAAAATAGCTCGTTGTTTTCCTTTTTGTCCACCATTGCGAATAAATGCCCTAGCATCTTGAAAATCGTTACACTCGACAACTTTTCCAAAGTTTTCTCCTGGAGGTAAGCTTGCCCCGTCTTTTGCATCCACTAATCCCACCTGATCAGAAGCAATCACAATTGCCTTAGCAATGCGAATTTCCACATTAGGCAAACTCAAATGCCGTCCAGGGGTAAGCACCTCCGCTTGTAAACCACTTTCTCCATTGAGAGCAACTCGACGACCCGCAGGCAAGGGACGACCAAATCGTTTATAAACAATGCCTACTTCATCTTCTTTGATATTAATAAAAACCATTGGTTTTGTCTCCTTTTGTTGTATTTTTTAAAAGTCTAAGGTTTTTGATTTTAAGAGAAATCACATCTCCTCTGTGTCTCTAGAGAAAAAGAAGCTCATTGATTCTTTATTTTCTTCGATACTAATGTAATAAGGCTTACACCGCTCCATCATCTTAGATTTGGCTTGTTGTTTAATCCTGTCTTGAATCTCATTAGTTTTCAATTCCTCATGGTTATGTCGTGAGATTTCACATCGATAAATATCAATAACTATATCTTCAAGGTTTCCTTCAACAAATGTTGAAATTAGATATTCATGTGAGACTACCCTTAACTCATTAAGGTTGCCAGCAACGGCTTTAATAAATTCATAAGTAGAATCATAAGTAGAATCTTTTTGAATTCTAAACTCCAGAATTAAATGTAATAAATACTCCTTCGATTCTTCATTTGTTCTAATTATCAAAGGTGGATAATCCAGATGTGTATTCCTCGATATGTTCCACCACCTCACTTGAATTGTGTTCGTGGGAACAATATACACTTTTTGAATAGCAGTGTTAATTTGATGTTTTCCTGGCGGTTTCATTGTTATGGCATTATTTTCTAATTCATGACCTATTCTTTCAGGGAAAACATTTAATAATATTCCAATACAATGTACAGGAATCTCAACGAATGGTACTTGTTCAACTCTCACAAACCAAGGATTTAATGAGTATTCCGCTTCGGGTAAAACTTCTTCTTGTAAACCTTTATATCCACCCGCGTCAATAAATTTTTGTGGACTTTGAAAATTGTCATGACCTTCAATTGTTAGTCCATACGGTAGACCCGTTCTTCCTTCTGTTGTTGTAACGATGCCGATTAACTCTTTCTCCACTTTAAGGTATTTTAATTGCTCAGGCTTTAGCTCATACTGTTCAGCATTAGCAGAGGTAATTACAGTAAACAGTTCGGTATTGATCTGATACTTTTTTCCGTCACGCAGAATTGCTAATTGTTTCCCACTTTCACCCCCATTATTGATAAAAGCTTGAGCATCCTGAAAATTATTACATTCAACACTCCTTCCTAACTTTCTATGATTAGGCATAACTTGACCATCATTGGCAATAACTAGACCAATCTCCCCCAAAGGAATCTTAGTGATAGGACGAATTTCAACCTCAAAAATCCAAGTATTGATAGAATAAGTATTACTGGTCAAAATTACCAATTGTTTACCTTGTTGACCACCATTTTCAATAAAAGCTTGAGCATCCTGAAAATTATTACATTCTACAAAATTGCCAAAGTGTTGGCCAAGGAGAAGGTGACGACCATATTTAGCCTTAACAATGCCTATTTGATCTTCATTGATGCAAATTTCGTCCACAATCTCAACGGAAAAATACTCTGTATTAATATGATAAGTGGCAGCAGTCAAAAAAGATAGCTGTTTTCCTTTTTGTCCACCATTATTGATAAATGCGATTTCATCTTGGAAATTTTGGCACTCAACAACCCTTCCAAATCTTCCACTAAAAGCTGGATTTCCACCTTTTTTGGCTTCGACTAGACCAATTTTACCCGACGGAATTTCAATTATATCAAAAGACATTTTTCACCTGCCTATTCAGGAAATTTTTGATAAGAAAGAAAAAACTTGAATATCCTTCTTTGTATGTCCAGATCATAGTTACTACCAGGAAACCAAAAAGTCGGTAAATGTCCATCGGGCGCACGTCTGGAAAAATCAAAGCTATCATAACTCAATAGCCAATGCCCCTCTACCTGCCAACCAACTTTATCGGCAAAATCACCAAATAATATATTATAGCTGACTTGTGAATGGTCAATGGATTCAACCTGAGTAACGTCCAGCCAGATTTTCTTTTGTACACTGTAACCGAATTTACCATCACTTGCCGCCAACCACAAATTATTTATTTTTTGTAGGCTTTCAATTGGAATTTTTTTAACGTTTTCGTCTGTTAGCCAACCTTTTTGAGTTGGTTTTAGCCTTCCTCTTCTTTCAGTTGTATCGGCAATACGAAGCAGAATCTGCATTGTTTCTTTGTCCGCTTCTTTCCAGTTTTCTTTATCTAAATAAATTGAAAGCTGTTCGTAACCTTCTTGTGGTTCAGGTCTGTCCTCTTGATCTAGCCGTAATCTTGCTTCAGCCGCTGGACTAGACGCTAATACCAGAATTGTTTTTGATGAAATATTTTGAGGAGTTTCTTTTTGTTGGGCTGATGAGACATCCTGCCCTATTACTTTTTTAGGCGTTGCACCGCCTTCATCAAAGTAGGAAAATGGCGATTTAAGAAATTTTCCGTGTCCAACTCAGCCTCGTAGGAAATTCCCACAAAAGGAGGAATCGAAGAAACAACCGCTTTAAGTTTAGCGGCGGCTGTTGGACCGGGTTCTTCGACTTTAGCGAGGATTTTTTGCAAATATTCTATAACTTCTGCATTTTCTCCCCGAAGTTGTCCGACTCCTTCCACAAATTCGGCGATAACAACTTCTGCGTCTGCTTCTGAGATTTTAACTAAATTAGACTGACCAGCGATAATTTGCCAATATTCCTGTTCATAATCTCGAATGGGTTTAAGAATTTGTAACCGAAGTTGCTGTTTCAGGATTGTTTTACCACCTGCTGGAGCCGTAATAATAGCCTCTTCCGTCTCCCTTCTTTGTTCATAAAGCAGTTTAAGATGGGACTCAATCTCATTCAGACGATTTTTGTTCATAGCTTAATTCTTCACCTTCAATTAGTCTGGTAATAGTGACATACTCGTCGCTAAAAGCGAGGGCTTCCTCTTTCATCGGCCAATGCCTCCGCCAAGTGGTTCCTTAGCTTTGGTCTTACTCAGCCTCCGCAGGTTTTGCTCTTCCCTAAAGAAGGCACTAACTGGCGTAATAGTTTCCTATCACCGAGGCAGACTCTCTGTGTCCCAAAGAGTATAAGTAGGGTTTTTTTGTCTCCCAGTCATAATCTCACAATAACAATTAGCGGGCCTTGGGGCAATTCTAGCTAATTAGAATTGGAGGTGTCTAGTCTTTATACAGTCGAAAAATGTAGCGGGGGCATTCATCCGACATTTTAGGTAAAATTTCCCAGATTTTCAGATATTCTCGCTGACTACTTTTGTAGGTCTTCATTAGCCCGAAAAATCGCTTCTTGACCACCACTAGAGGACACAAAACCCATAAAAGCTTTGACTGCTTCACTAGCAGGTTCTTTGTAAACGTAGTAAAGGGTACGCTGCCAGGGATAATTAGGTTCACTGGCTGAAATTCCGTCCACAGCGAGCGCCCTGACGGTTTTTTGGTCGGCAATTTGGCTATAGGTTGCGTAACTAATGCCATTCAGTCCCAAAACTCGCAAAATTGGGGTGGTGGCATCCCTATCCATCATTTTAAAATTAGTTCCCGTACCAAATTCTCCCCCTTGCAGGACTTCCTGACGAAAACTTTGATAAGTGCCACTAATAGGGGGACGATTAATCACTTGAATAGTAGCAGCAGAACCGCCCACCTCCGACCAAGAGGTGATTTTTCCGGTAAAAATATCTTTAACTTGGGTAGTGGTTAACCCCCCTGCAAAGGGGTTTTTTACTCCCACCACAATAGCGATCGCATCTCGAACGATCGGACTAGAAGCCAATCCCTGAGAGCGTTCCGACTCGGTTAAAGGTCGTGACACCGCCGCAATATCGATCGCCCCCCGGGCTACTTCCTCTAATCCCTTATCAGATCCTTGAGCATTTGTCAAGACCTCTACCCCCTGAAATTTGGCCGTTAAAGCGGCTTTTAAGGCTTGATTAATCTGTACCATACTGGTAGAGCCGTTAATGCGAATTGTCGTGCCACTGGGGATAGAAGTCGGTGGGGCAAAACTGACCACTTCCTGGGGGGAAGGGGGAGGGGGTAGGGGAGAGGAGGCACTTCCCGATGTTGGGGATTTTTGCGGACTTTTACTGCTGCCACAGAGAAAGAATTCTTGACCCGCAGCACATTGACTTTGCAGCCAGAAGTAACCTCCACCTAAAATGCCCGCAGTGGCTAAAAGAGCGATTATTAAAGCAGTTGTTTCGTTTTTTTGAGACATACCCATCATTTGCTGACATTAGGGGGTCGATCGCCAGGAGACCGGTGATCAATGGAAGTTTCGATGATATTATCTTAGTGCATGGAAATCCACTCTTAATTTAGGACTGTATATCATGACCCACGCACCTATATCCCCAGTCGTGCTGGTTATCCTTGATGGTTGGGGTTATCGCCCGCAAAGGTCGGATAATGCGATCGCAATGGCGAAAACCCCGATTATGGATAGTCTCTGGGAAGTTTATCCCCACACCCTAATCCGCACCTCCGCTAAGGATGTGGGACTACCAGAAGGACAGATGGGCAACTCGGAAGTTGGCCATCTGAATATCGGAGCGGGGCGAGTTGTACCACAGGAGTTAGTACGAATTTCCGATGCGATCGAAGATGGTTCGATTCAACAAAATCAGGCTTTATTAAAACTCTGCGCCGAGATTCGCCCCAAAAAAAGCAAATTACACCTGATTGGTTTATGTTCCGAGGGGGGAGTCCATTCCCATCTCGATCACTTACTGGGATTATTAGACTTAGCGAAAGTGCAAGGGATTAGCGATGTCTGCATTCATGTCATCACCGATGGTCGCGATACCAATGTCACCGACGGAATGCTCGCTATTAAACGGATTCAAGAACATATTAATAAAATTAAACTCGGTCGCATGGTGACTCTCAGTGGCCGTTATTATGCCATGGATCGGGATCGCCGTTGGGATCGGGTGGAAAAAGCCTATAACGTGATGACCAGTGATCAAGGTATCGACGGGCGATCGATTACTGAAGTATTACAGGCATTTTATGATCAAAATATTACCGATGAATTTATTCCCCCCACCAGAATTGCACCGGGGGCGATCGAAGCGGGCGATGGGGTGATATTCTATAATTTCCGTCCCGATCGAGCTAGACAGTTATGTTATGCCCTGACTATGCCCGATTTTGAAGATTTCGATCGAGATTTAATTTCTCCGCTTAGTTTTGTTACTTTCACCCAATACGATCCGAAATTACCGGTAGATGTGGCCTTTGCTCCCCAGAATTTAAATAATATTTTAGGACAGGTGATCGCTCAACAGGGATTAAAACAGTTTCGTTGTGCGGAAACCGAAAAATATCCCCACGTCACCTACTTTTTTAATGGGGGATTAGAAAAACCCTTTGAGGGAGAAGTGCGCGAATTAATTCCTAGTCCAAAAGTCGCCACCTATGACCAAGCTCCGGCCATGTCGGCAGCCGCGGTGACAGCAGCGGTCTCTGCGGCGATCGAACAGGGGATCTATAGTCTGGTGGTAGTCAATTACGCTAACCCCGATATGGTGGGTCATACGGGCATTTTAGACGCGGCCATGAAAGCAGTGGAAACGGTGGATCTATGCTTGGCTAAGTTGTTAAGTAGCGTCAATAAATTGGGGGGAACAGTGTTAATCACTGCGGACCACGGTAACGCGGAAACGATGGTGGATGAGTCGGGTAATCCTTGGACGGCCCACACGACTAATCCCGTTCCTTTAATTTTAATTGAAGGGGAAGGGAGAAAAATACCCGGCCACGGTGGCGATGTGCAGCTGCGGGATGATGGTCGTTTAGCCGATATTGCCCCCACTATCCTGGAAATTCTCCAAATTCCCGTCCCGATAGAAATGACTGGGCGATCGCTGATTAAACCAGCCGAGGTGGAAATTAAAGCCAGTCGCACTCCCGTCCGCATCTCGCTTTAACGAGTAAAAAGTCAATAAAGGGGAATTTTATGCTGAAAACCATCGAAGGTGTTTATCGAGATGGACAAATACACCTAACCGAGTTACCCAATGATATTAGCGATCGCTCACAAGTGCTGGTGACTTTTCTCGATCAAATCGATCCTAGTAAGCTCAGACAACTGATGGAGTATTTAGAGAGCATTGAGGGGATTCAGCAAGGTTTTGAGGAGATAAACTCCGGTAAAACCCGTCCTCTTGCCGATTTTGCCCAAGAAATGGCCGAAAAATATGGTATTTCAGGTTGAAATTACCCCAACTGCCACGGCACAGATCGAAAAAGCCTATCGCTGGTATCGAGGTTATAATGCCGAGTTTGCTGACCGTTGGTTTCGAGGATTAATGAATGCTATTGCGACTCTGCAAGAGAAACCAACTCGTTGTGCTTTAGCGCTCGAACAGACGATTTTTCTACCCAAAGAAGTCCGACAACTTTTTTATGGGAAAGGCAAAAATGTCTATCGAGTGCTTTTTACAATTAGAGATAGTACGGTTTATGTGTTATATGTTCGCCATAGCGCCCAAGCACCACTAACACTTGAGGATATAGAGGATGAAGAGGACTCCAGTTGATAACTAATTCAAAGCTGACGGCTTGATAACTGCTATACTTTGTAATGGAAAATAGAGAGTAATAATCATGACAGTGGTGCTGGTAGTACAGATTATTTGGGCGCTGGCGGCGGCCTTTCTGGCGATTTTGGTGTTATTACACAGTCCCAAAGGGGATGGTATTGGCGGTATTGGCGGCCAATCACAGATTTTTACCAGCGCAAAAACGGCGGAAAAAACCTTAAATCAGGTGACTTGGGCGTTGGGGACGGTATTTATCACCCTAACTATTGTACTGAGTGCCGGCTGGTTAAATCGCTAAATGCTAAGAGGTCGGTTCTCTTTTCTAGGACTCGCAGCCTTGGCGAGTCTTTTGCTGTTTTCCTATTCTTTGATTGCCGACAGTCGATCGCTACCAGAGTTAAAAACCCATCCTTTACCCGCTAATTTAGCCCAATGGCAAGAGCAAAACCAGTCCGGGGATTATTTTGATGCTGTGGAAATCAGCCCCGTGGGGGCGTTGATTTGGTCGCAATTTCCCGTGAAGATTTATGTTCACAGCGATCGCAGTTCTTGGCTGAGTTTGGTACAACAGGCGATCGCTGAATGGGGGCAGTATTTGCCGATGGAGTTGGTAAATCGGGCAGAATTGGCCGATATCCTCATTAAACGAGAGTTACCGCCGTCGGGAGTCCGTTTTAATGCCGAAACGGGTAAGTTAGAACTGCCCCGGGTGCGTTCTGCCATAACACAATACGAGATTTTTGTCAAGGAAAATCGCTTAACTCATCGGATGAGTATCCAGATTAGTCCTAATTTAGCCGATCGGTCGGCCTTAGCGGCAGCGCGGCACGAATTAGGTCACGCTTTGGGAATTTGGGGTCATAGTCCCCTAGAGACGGATGTGATGTATTTCGCTCAAACTAGAGATATTGCCCCGATTTCTAGCCGGGATATTAACACTTTAAAAAAGGTTTATCAGCAGCCAACTAAGTTAGGTTGGCAGATGGATCAACTGCTCAATAGTGAGGTACAAAGTTTTCGTTTTCGGGAGACAGGAGACTAGGAGGAGAAAAAAGACAACAGACGACTAAAATATCTGTATAACCTCTGATTATGTCAAATTTATCTAGTATTTTAGATATTCTGATCTGATAGCAGCTCAAGAGCTTACTTTTGCCAGAAGTCTAATAGCCAAATGTTCTGGGAATATTTTGTGCTATAACAGACGGGTTACTTTAACTATCCTGAGTACAGAAAGAATCATGTTTAAACAGACTAAAATCCTCGGTTTAACGATTTTAGCTTCAGTTTTCAGCTTTACGCTATCCTCAGCTAAAGCGGCTACTGTTCAGTTTAACGCCAAGGGAAATATCACCGGCATTAAAGATCTAGTCGTCAATAATTCTTCCTACAATGTTAATTTTGTTCAGGATACTTTTAGCAATTTATTCGGCAATCCCTCTAATTTAAATCTGCAACCCACCTTTTGGCTAAATGCTCAGGGTGCAGAAGCGGCAAGGAATGCCATTGATAATGTCCTAACAACGACTTATCCCGCTTTAATTGCTTTAGGTGAGACGCAAAACACGAGGAATTATGTTATTCCCCAACAATCTGCCTTCTTGTATGTGAGGGTCATTGATAGCCAAGGCAATTTTACTTATCCTTCTGATTTGTTTGGTGCTGTCCTGGGAAATTATATATCGTATTATCAAGGTCGTAAATGGCAAGAATTCTTGGAGCAGATATATCAAAACGGAGGAATGTGCGCTTGCACGATAAGTTACAATATTGATCCCGATATATATGGAATCGCTATTGATGCAACCCGTACCTTTGCGCTTTTTTCTCCTAATCAGGCTCCGGTTTCTGTTACTACAGCAGCAACCATTCCCGAACCTGATAGTCTGATGGGTGTCATCGCAATAGGCTTATCTATTTTCTTTTTCTTTCCCCAAAAATTCAATTTACCGAAGCATCACAAGGTTTAGAAGTGAGCGTTTCCGGCAATACCAACAGCATCCAAGTGGGGTTAAATCCGCGACTACCGATCGCCCAAATTCAAGGCAGTTTTTTATCCCGTTATCTTGGTAGCGAGGCGATCGTGGCGATAATTTCCTTTTCTGCTGGTTTAATCGTTTCCTTGCTTTCGTGGTTATTCGATAATTTTCCTGCTTCTCCCTAAAAATTACCGTCCCGCTCGCTAAACTGCCAAATTGATAAGATCCTTTGACCTTTCGCCGCCTTATTGAGCAAAACTAGGTATAAACACTTTCTTAAGAATTAACCTATGTCACAATAGATGAAGATAAACCAAATAGTGTGAAGTTGTAAACTAGGTATTACTGAATGGAACCGCTTTATCAGTACGCGTGGCTAGTTCCCGTCCTGCCTTTGGTAGGCGCTACCCTAGTCGGCGCGGGCTTAATTTCCTTTAATGAAGTCACCAATCGTCTGCGACAGGTAAATGCTGTATTGATCATTTCTACCCTCGGCGCGTCGATGGTGCTGTCTTTTGCGCTGTTGTGGAGTCAAATCAATGGACACGCTCCCTACAACCAAATGATCGATTGGGCATCGGCGGGTAACTTTCACCTGAAAATGGGTTATACGATCGATCACCTCAGCGCTTTAATGTCGGTTATCGTCACCACCGTGGCCTTTTTGGTGATGATTTATACCGATGGTTACATGGCCCACGACCCCGGTTATGTGCGTTTTTACGCCTATCTGAGCATTTTTAGCAGTTCTATGCTCGGTTTGGTCATTAGTCCCAACCTCGTCCAGATCTACGTTTTCTGGGAATTGGTGGGGATGTGTTCCTATCTGCTAGTAGGTTTCTGGTTCACTCGTCCGGCGGCTGCCGAGGCCTGTCAAAAAGCCTTTGTTACCAACCGCGTCGGCGATTTTGGCTTATTACTAGGAATGCTGGGTCTTTTCTGGGCTACCGGCAGCTTCGAGTTTGATATCATGGGTGAACGTCTAGAGGAATTAGTCTCTTCTGGAGCCATTGCCGGCAGTTTAGCGGCATTATTCGCCGTTTTAGTCTTCCTGGGACCCGTGGCCAAATCAGCCCAATTTCCCCTTCATGTCTGGCTACCGGATGCCATGGAAGGTCCGACCCCGATTTCGGCCCTGATTCACGCCGCCACCATGGTGGCCGCCGGAGTTTTCCTGATTGCCCGGATGTATCCCGTTTTTGAGCCAATTCCCACGGCGATGACGGTAATTGCTTGGACGGGGGCCTTTACTGCCTTTCTAGGGGCAAGTATCGCCCTCACCCAGAATGATATCAAAAAGGGTTTAGCCTATTCCACCATCTCCCAATTGGGTTACATGGTTATGGCTATGGGTATCGGCGCTTATAGTGCTGGATTATTCCACCTGATGACCCACGCTTATTTTAAGGCGATGTTGTTCCTCGGTTCCGGTTCGGTCATCCACGGTATGGAGGATGTGGTCGGTCATGAGCCGGTTTTAGCGCAAGATATGCGGATGATGGGCGGTTTACGCAAGTATATGCCCATTACTGCCCTAACTTTCCTGGTGGGAACTCTGGCCATCTGTGGGATTCCTCCCTTCGCTGGTTTCTGGTCGAAGGATGAAATTCTCGGTTTAGCTTTTGAGGCGAACCCGTCCTTATGGTTAATCGGTTGGGCCACTGCGGGTTTAACAGCTTTTTATATGTTCCGGATGTACTTTAACACCTTTGAAGGGGAGTTTAGAGGCACTAATAAGGAGATTAAACGCCGACTGTTAGCCAATGCGGGCGCGATTCCGGCTTTTGGACCGGGGGCAATGAATGTTAAGCAATTGGACTCGGAAGCACAGGAAGAAGACAACCACGGCCATCATGCCCATGAACCCCACGAATCGCCAATTACGATGACTTTACCTCTAATGATTTTGGCGGTTCCCTCTTTGTTAATCGGTTTGGTGGGTAAACCTTGGCAGAATTTCTTCGAGGGTTTTATTCATGTTCCTAACGAAGTAGTGGAAGAAGTTCATGCTTTTGATTGGACAGAGTTTCTGATTATGGCGGGTAATTCGGTGGGGATTGCTTTAATCGGGATTACTGTCGCTTCTTTGATGTATCTCCAGAAGAAAATTGACCCCGCAACTATTGCCCAAAAATTCCCCGTTTTGTATCGTTTTTCCCTGAACAAGTGGTACATTGACAATCTCTATGATCGAGTTTTCGTCCAGGGTTGTCGTCGTCTCGCACGGCAAATTATGGAAGTGGATTATCGCGTTATCGATGGGGCGGTGAATTTAACCGGTTTAGCTACTCTTGTCAGTGGTGAAGGTCTCAAATACCTCGAAAATGGTCGCGCCCAATTCTACGCTTTAATTGTCTTTGCCGCAGTTTTGGGTTTAGTAATTGTCTATAGTCTGGTGTAGATTTTTAATCGGTTGACTAAAGATTTTTAGGGGCGCAAAGCCCCTTTTTTCAGCTTTAAGTCCCCCTTTTTAAGGGGAATTTAGGGGGAGCAAACTTTTTGCCGCAAACCCTATTTAAACCGCTTATAGCGGTTTAAATAGCTGTGTGGGACAGTTAAACCTTTGCTGATTAAGCTTTTCAACATCGATAATGTACCTCTTGCGAACAGGAAACGCTATATACTAAATCCGTTGAGTATAGGCTACTTAGGGTTTGCGGCAAAAAGTACGGGCGAAGCATTCGGTTAGAAAATCTACGGTTTCACCGATAGGTTATTGCCCGAATGCTTCGCCCCTACAGGACGCGGGCCGATGAAGACGCAAGGTTTTGAACGACGATTCTCTCAAAATCTTGCACCTGTTTCGCTCGTAAAGCCACAAAACCCTTACCTTGCCTACATTTCACATTTATTCAGCCAGCCTACTTATAGAGGAGAGGCACTCATGCAACAGGCAAGAGGCAAAAGGGGGAATAAATAATCAGTTTTTAATAACCAGATTTAGTATCAGTTCCTCTGAACTTAGATGTTCGGCTAAGTCAGCTTTCTTGGGCATTTTATCTCCTTGTCTTTACTCGTTTTATTATAACAGGATTTGGTATTAGAAGACAAAACAGGATAGACTTTTCTCTAGTCCGATCGATTTTGGGGACCATGAAGGATTTATTGGCGATTTTTAGCAAGGAATTAAGCTCTTGGTTTCGGCGCTGTTGGTTAGCGGTACTATTGACCGGCAGGGTTTTTTACTTCCTATTCACGCGCCAACCCGATTGGCGCGTCACCCAAGAACAAATGGTAGCAGCCGGGCCCGCCTCGCTGATTATCGCCATGATCACGGCCGCGGTGATCGGGATGATCTTTACGATCCAAGTGGCCCGGGAGTTCCAAGCTTTGGGCGCTGGCAGTATGGTGGGGGGAATTTTGGCCCTTGCTCTCGGTCGGGAACTCTGTCCGATTATGATGGCGATCGTGGTAGCCGGTCGGGTAGGATCGGCTTTTGCGGCGGAAATCGGTACCATGAAGGTGACAGAGCAGATCGACGCACTCTATATGCTCAAAACCGATCCCGTGGAATATCTGGTGCTGCCCCGTTTAATTGCCTGTTGTCTTATGGTTCCCGCTTTGAGTGTTATGGCGTTGCTGATCGGTTTAGGTAGCGGTTTGCTGGTCGGCGAAAGTTTATACGGAATTGCCAATTCAGTTTTTCTCGACTCGGTTCGCGGTTTTCTGGGTGTGGGAGATGTGCTGAGTGGACCGGTTAAAGGGGTGGTTTTTGGGGCTTTAATCGCGATTATCGGCTGTAATTGGGGTTTAACGACCGATGGCGGTGCTAAAGGAGTCGGCCAAGCTACTACCGCGGCCGTAGTCACTATGCTCTTAGCGATTTTTGTATCTAATCTGCTGATGACCTGGATCTTGTTCCAAGGATCTGGCAATAGTTCGGTTTTATTTGGACAGTAATTTCAGTTAAAAACTGTCATTTTCTCGCCATTGTTCTAATACTAAATCCAGTTATTAAAGACTGATTATTTATTCCTCCTTTTGCCTCTTGCCCCCGCCCCCCCCCGATGTCGTAGGGTTGATTCATGAATCAACCCTACCCCTACCCCCACGAAAAACTTTTTGCCGCAAACCCTAGCTAACTTAACAATACCCAGTTCACCAAAACTACCCCTGCACCACCTGTTTAAGGGTGGTAAAGGTTTCTAGGTTGATTAACCCCCGGCGCTGGCCTTTTTGGTTGGAAATGCCCAAAAATACCGATTCTCCCTGTTTGGGATTGCGATCAAATCGGGGTGAAGAATTGATATAAACTAAAGCACTATCGGACTCCATGGCGAATTGACGACTTTCTCGATAGGATTCGGTGACAATACAATCCGCGTGACCGCTACTATACTTATTAATCCAAGCGATCGCATCAGTGAGGGTATCCACTAACCTAAAGGCCACCGTTTTTTCTAAATAGGGTCTTTGCCAATCATTATCGGTGGCAATGGTTAAATGTTCGGGAAAATCCGCCGCTAATCGGGTATCTCCCCGCAATTTAAAGCCTTTTTCCTGCAAACTTTTAAACAAACGACTTAAAGTCGAAGAATTCTGATGGGGACTAATTAAAACTTTTTCGATCGCGTTAACCGGATCCGGTATGCTGCCATGACTATCGATAATTACCTGACGGGCTAACTCCAAATCGCCACTAGGAGACCAATACAAATAACAGTTTCCCATGGCCGCGCGCAAAACGGGAACCGTGGCCAATTGACTCACCTGACCGATTAAACTAGGGCGACCGTAGGGAATAATCAAATTAACATAATTTTCCTGCGTCACCAACTCCTCTAGGGAGGGACTAGAATCACAGGGTAAACCACTAACACAATCCACCGGTAAACCCACATCCTCCAATGCTTCTTGGATAATTTCCGTAATCACTCCATCGGAATGACTAGAGGCATTGGAACCGCGAATAATCAAACTATTGCCACTTTTTAGGGAAAATCCCGCCGCTACCATCGCTAATTCGGGAAAACCTTCATAGACTAAGGCAATCACTCCTAAAGGCATCCTTTGGCAATAGGTTTGGGACGGATTAAGTTGATAGGCCGCGTTAATTACCTGTTGCAGCGGATCCGATGCTTCCGCTAGTTGTTGCAATACCTCCACCGTCGTCTCTAAACGTTCGGGAGTTAACCGTAACCAGCGAATCATTTGTTCTGAGACGGCCATCTCTCGACTGACCTCTAAATCGAGGGTATTGGCTTCTAAAATGCGATCAAAGCCAGTTTTAATGCCATTAGCGATCGCGATTACCCCGCGATTTCTTTCGTTGCCATTGAATTGACCCAGATCCAGAAAAGCATTGTATGCTTGCTTAAAGATCGTCGGGGGGGTTTTGGGGGAACTTTCGATCATAGATTCTTGTCTAGCGTCGATAGGCTAACCAAAAGATGAATGCGGGCAAAATAACTAATAGCATAACTAGAATTGCCCCAAAAATCACGCTTACCCCCGGCGGTGATTTCAAGATTAACGGTAGCCAGACGACCGATAATAACAGAATTATCCCCATCATCAGGGGCAAGACTCCTTCCCCAAGGCGCTGATTCGTACTCACCCAACGAAATCCCGTCCAGCGCCAAGTGCGTTTATAGGGATAGTGGGGGGCTAATTGTTCGATAATTTGGCCGTTTTCCTGTACCACAAATATCTGTTGACAGCGATCGCAGCCAAAGGCATCGGTCAATAAAATCGGGCATAATGTCCCTTTCCGACGACAGGGACAAGGATAGTCTTGGTGTTGGTCGATTTTGGTATATTTATGCGGTCGCACAAGCTAAATTTTTGTTTATAAACGGTTGTTTTTAGTCTCTCGTGGTCAATGGCTAAGGTATTCAACGGTTGCCCAAAATTCTCAACCCTATTGCTCACGGGTAATTCCCATCTTAAGGGATATCCCTAAATTATTCATCCTGACCTTAAGGTATATTTCAAGATTTTTTCAAGCGGGCAACGCGATTCGAACGCGCGACATTCACCTTGGCAAGGTGACGCTCTACCACTGAGCTATGCCCGCAAGCTTTTTTTTACACTTCTATAAGTGTGCCAAATCTCAGAGCATTTGTCAAGTAGTTTGGAGCATTTTTTTACAATGATTCATCTTCTGGCAAATCCCCCAAACCGGTAATAGCTTCGAGAACCACTTCTATCTTAGCCTGTAGTCGGTTGAACTGATGTTCCAAACGATCAAAGCGCTTGTCAATGGCGGCGAATTTTTCAGCCACTGCGGCGAATTTTTCATCTATATGCCGTTCCATAGCGTCAAAAGCTTCCGTAATCCGCCCCTCTGGTTCTAAATCTAATTCCAGAGTCTTGATTCTCTCGACAGCGTTGACTAATTGCCGTCTGAGTTGGTTAATATATTTGTTCTGTTCAGCTTCGCTCATCAGTGGAACTCCGGGAGTGGGGACAACTAAAATCCTAAATGCCGGGGGAATTTTCTTAGCCTTCCATCAGTGCCTGTTGGGGATTATTTTCCAATAATTCTAGGGGTTTATCTTCATTCCGGGGGCGCAATTGACGCATGAGACTAGCCATTTCTAGGGCAGATAGGCCATAATTCCAGCCCAAATTACTTTTAATACCGGCCCGTTCGAGAGCCTGTTGTAGAGTATCAGTGGTGAGAATACCGAAGACAACGGGAACACCTGTCTGAAAAGCGGCCGCAGCAATACCCTTAGCAGCCTCGGCAGCAACGTAGTCAAAATGGGGCGTTTGTCCGCGAATAATTGCCCCTAGACAAATAACGGCATCGTAACGGTGGGAAAGGGCGACTTGACGGGCTACCATTGGCACTTCAAAGCTACCCGGTACCCAGATATAATCCACTTGTGTGCCATCGGGATTGACATCAACCCCGTGACGCTTCAGACAGTCTTGACAGCCTGATAACAGTTTATCAGTGACGAGATCGTTAAAACGACCAATCACGACCGCAAAGCGCAAAGAGGATATGTCCTCGGTAAAATTTCCCTCAAAAACAGTCATAGGTAGAAGGGGATAGGGGTTGGGGAAGTGGGGAAGTGGGGAAGTGGGGAAGTGGGGTAGTGGGGTAGTGGGGAAGTGGGGTAGTGGGGTAGTGGGTAAGCTGTCTCATCACCCTATCACCCCAAAACCCTATCACCCTATCTCCTCCTGTCTCCCATCTCCTGATCAAGACTAAATCACTAAAAAGTTTAAAATAGCGACGGCAACCACTAAAATCGCCCAAATTGCCGAACCCACATAGAGAAGGGGTTTCGATTGATCCCAGTTTTGGGGGGAAGCATAGGCAACGGGGACACCAATCACCATCAGCAAGGAAAATAAAACTAAGGCAATGAGAAAAAATTGAAAAACAATAGACATGATTGGGTTCTCCTAAAGCAGTTGATGTTTATTTAGATAATTCTCCCAGATTTGATACTTGTATGGAAGAGCCTCGCTTCCACTCAACTTAACTGGACGATCCTTCCTCTAAGTCCTCTCTGAATCAGGGGTTCCCAGGAGATATCCCTGTCAGACTGAATCCACGAGCATTTTAATTTTACTGCCACTGACTACCCAGCCGCAGCGGGTTCTAAAATTTTTTTGATGTCTCCATCCTTGTCAAAAGCAGGATTGTAAGGGTTAGGTGGGGGAAGTGACTCCCTGTAATCCCTTGCCCAGATTACAGTATTTTCGCGTTTTCGCCAAAGCTGCCCTAGAAAGATGTCCAGACTGCCGAACTGCTAAAAGCTAATGGTCAAGCCCCCCAAACGGATGCCAGCGCCAAAAATGACGAACAATACTGCTAGAGTGGTGACGGCGACTATGTGCAGGGCGAGGAAATTTAAGTTTTCCTCGCTCAGTTTAGGAATGAGAAAAAAGCGGGAATGAAGGGCCAAGATGAGAGTTAATAACAGTAAAGCTAACTTAATGCCTATATAAACCGATAAAAAACTATCAAATGACCAAAAATCACGAAAACCGGGCAAATAAATCCAAGTCAGTCCTAGGCCTGTTATTACCTGCAACAATAGCGCAGATAACCCAAAACCTTCAAAATATTGCTCAAATTGACGAATTCGGTCTGGTTCTCGGTTTTTGAGGGCCTGGGGTAGAACGGTGACTGCCAACAATAAATGACCACCGGCCCAGACGGTCGCCCCTAGGGTGTGGAGAATTACTAAAATTTTGAACAACATCGGTTTCTCTCAGTCAAGATTTGCTAACTTATAGTTCTTGGCTCGGCTATTTCCGAGCATTTAGTAACAATAGATACAGAAAAAATCCCGATAACTTCTCCTTACTAAAAAATATGGATTTAATTTTATGTCATCAAACGGCGGATTTTGACGCTTTGGGGGCAGCGGTGGGTTTATCGTTGCTGAAAGCGGGTAGTCGCATTGTGTTAACGGGGGGAGCGCACCCGACGGTGAGGGAATTTTTGGCCCTGCATCGGGATGAATTCGCTTTAATTGAACTGCGTAGTGTCAATCCGGCCCGTATTCGCTCTTTAATTATCGTTGATAATCAGTGGCGAGAGCGTCTGGGAAAAGCCTCCCAGTGGCTCGATTTAGGGCATTTACAGGCGATCGAATTGTATGATCATCATTTAGATAGTGAAAGCGATATTCATGCCTCTAGCGTCCATTTAGAAGCAGTGGGAGCCACCACGACTTTAATTGTCGAAGCTTTACAAAAAGCCCAGATTAAACCAAACTCGATGGCAGCGACGGTAATGGCACTCGGTATTCACGTTGACACGGGTTCCCTGACTTTTGCCGGTAGTACCCCCAGGGATGCCTATGCTTTGGCTTGGTTAATGACCTGTGCTGCTAACATTAAAACGATCGCCCAATACTGTCAACCGAGTTTTTCCCCGCGCTTACAGGAGTTATTTAGCCTTGCTTGGGAAAATCTAGAGATTAAAACGATCCATGACCGTAAAATCGCCCACGTTCTCCTCCATACTGCCGATTTTATCCCGGGTTTGTCTAGTGTGGCCGAGCGCCTGCTGGAATTATCCGATAGTGATGCGCTACTTTTTGCCCATAGTTATAGTAAAGACGAGGAAGATAATTCCCGACAGCGTTTAACCGTGATCGGTCGCTCTAGAATCGATGGGGTGAATCTATATCGGCTTTTTTCCCCCTATAACGGCGGTGGTCATGCTCAGGCCGCTTCGGTGAGTTTTCGCGATGTTCAGCCAGTTCAACAGTTAAACCAACTACTGGGGGACTTAATTGCTCAAATTCCCCCTTCTCCCACCGCTAGGGATTTAATGTCTTCTCCGGTGCGGACAATTCGTCCCGATACTTCCATATCTCAAGCCGAGCGCATCCTTTTCCGTTACGGCCATTCGGGTTTATCGGTGGTAGATGAGCAGGATCGCTTAGTTGGGGTGATTTCTCGTCGTGACCTCGATTTAGCTCTCCATCACGGCTTTTCTCGCTCTCCCGTGAAGGGATACATGACTTGTAATCCGAAAACTATTACCCCCGACACTTCCCTTCAGGAAATCGAGTCGCTGATGGTAACGTACGATTTGGGGCGTTTACCTGTACTAGAAAATGGGCAGTTAGTCGGTATCGTCACTCGTACAGATGTATTAAGACAGATTCATCAAAATGAGCGGGTGCGTTTTGAAGGGGTTGCTTTGGTTTCCTGTCTTTTACCGACGATTAAAGAGCGTTTAGAGCCGATTTTATGGTCATTCCTGCAAGCTGCCGCCACTGCCGCTCAAAAACGCGGTTGGCATCTCTATCTGGTTGGGGGTGCGGTGCGGGATTTATTGTTAGCCACAGAAAGGGATACTTTATTGTTACAGGATATCGATTTAGTGGTGGATGGCTGCCATCGCGCCGCCGGTGTGGGTGCAGGGGTGGAGTTGGCTAATTGTTTACAGGAAATTTATCCGGGGGCCCGGTTATCGATTCACGGGGAATTTCAGACGGCGGCTTTGTTATGGCACAAAGATGAGCGTTTTGGCTCGTTATGGGTGGATATCGCCACGGCACGCACGGAATTCTATCCCTATCCTGCCAGCAATCCCCAAGTGGAGGCTAGTTCGATTCGACAGGATTTGTATAGAAGGGATTTTACGATTAATGCTCTGGCAATTCGCCTAACTTCGCCGAAAGAGGGGGAATTACTCGACTTTTTTGGCGGTATGTTGGATTTACGCGCCCAACAAATCCGGGTTCTCCACGCTAATAGTTTTATTGAGGATCCGACGCGCATCTATCGAGCGGTGCGTTTTGCCACTCGGTTAGGATTTGTTATTGAACCCTTGACAGAAAACTATATTAGGTATGCGATCGAAAGTGGAGTTTATGAGCGCTCACGGCAACAAAATCAGAATGCACCCGCTTTACAGTCTCGTTTAAAAGCGGAGTTGAATTATATTTTAGAGGCGGATTACTGGGAAAGTGCCTTAGAAAAGTTGGCCGATTTGGGGGCTTTGCACTGTTTACACGGGGATTTAAGTTTAAATCGGGCTTTATGGCGACAATTGCGCTGTCTCAGTCGTTGGTTAGATTGTTTAAGTCTGGAATTGCTGGTGAATGCTTGGTTAATGCGGTTGGAATTATTAATCGCTTCTCTGGCTGTGGGGGAAAGAATAGCGATCGCTAATAATTTACAATTGCCCAAAGATAGTGTGGGGCGTTTACAAAAACTAGAAGTTATGGAAAGGGAGATTAGCAATAATTTTGCTTATGATCGACCCGTTAGTCAAATCGTCAGCTTTTTCAATGGTTATAAGGTTCCTAGTTTGTTACTGGTGGCGGTGAGGAGTGAGACTAGGATGCGGGCTTTAATCTGGCAATATTTAACTAAATGGTCGCAGATCGAGGCTCCTATCGACGGCAATGACCTAAAAGCTTTGGGTTATCAACCCGGTCCCCAGTTTAAATCGTTACTTGCGGCGGTGTTGGGGGCGACTTTAGATGGAATAGTCAGCAATAAAAGCGAGGCTATGGCTTTTATTGCTAGATTAACTAAGTCAGCAGATTAGGTATCGGCTGCCCCTTCATTTTCCGAAGATTGTCTTTGATCGCTGGAATAACCGCCTCTACCTCCTCTGGTGGTGGTACGATTAGAGGCAGCCCGGAATTGACGCGCGTAGGCGCGGTTGCGTTCAGCTTTTTCTTTTTTCAAATTACGACGTTTAGCCACAAGAATCTCCTTGGGATATTAGATAGACAAGCGGGGAAACGAGCGCTCGCTTCCCCTGTTGACATTGACACTCTCCGCCCTAAAAGTGCGGAGATTCTTGGGCTGAATCCTGCCTCCACTAGCAACGCTAATTTTGGTCTTACGGTTTCATGTCTAGTCCGACTACACCGATAAGGCAAGCACTCTTATGGACTACTCCCCAAGCGTAAATTTCTGTGTGTCCCACAGTATTTAATTGTTTTGCGTTCTTACAGTTTGGACTTAATTGAACACCATTGACTGTTAGAAATTTTCAGATCACGGAGTAGGACGTTTAACCTGTTTCCTCACGTTCTCACGCTCGGAACCACCGACAAACATTCTCGCACAAAGCCGTCCTAAAAGGACGGGGTTTTCAACCCAAATTTCCGATCACCTAGAATGGTTACGGTCGGGGATTAGTAGCGACGCTCCCGATTGCGATCGCCGCCAGCGCCGAAGGAAGATCTGGGTTCTTTTTCGCGAGCTTGATTGACTTTTAATTCTCGTCCCATCCATTGAGCGCCGTCAAGAGCGGCAATAGCGGCCGATTCTTGCTCTGGGGTTTCCATTTCCACGAAAGCGAACCCGCGTTTTCTTTTCGTTTCCCGATCCATGGGGAGGTGAACGCGCTTAATTGCACCATATTCCTTAAAAACCTCAACTACGTCGTCTTGGTCAACCTCGAAGGGGAGATTACCAACATAAATTGACATAAAACCTATCCTTGCACCGATAAAAACAACAGATTTGTAGAGAACGAAGATTTCGGGAACTAGCTGAACCAATACTAAACAGAAACGCTTTAACCATTAATACTGACCACGAGCCGCAGTGCCGACTTTTATTCTCGACTTCCATCCTAGCACATAGCTATTAGCTTTGCTCGATTCTGCCTGTCTCGCCACGGGAGCAGATAAACTAGACTAGAATGCTGCCCTATAAAATGCCCTAATTATGAGTTTATCCCCCCATCCGATCGAAACTGCCCTAAAAACCCTGGCAGCGAAAGCGGAAAATTCCATCGAACAAACAACAACCCTAGAAGACTTAGAACAGCTAAGGGTGAATTATCTCGGTAAGAAAGGAGAATTATCGCAGATTTTACGGGAAATGGGCAAATTAACCCCCGAAGAGAGACCGCGATTAGGTGCGATCGCTAATGAGGTCAAAGAATTAGTACAATCGCTGCTGGAATCCCGGCGAGAAAGTCTCCAGAATGCCCAAATTAAGGCGAAATTAGCGGCGGAAACCCTCGATGTCACCCTACCTGCTCTTAGCCGTCCTTTAGGGCGAATTCACCCCTTAAATAGCACAGTTGATCGCATGATCGATATTTTCGTCGGTCTGGGTTACAGCATCGCCACCGGGCCGCAGGTAGAAACCGATTATTATAATTTTGAGGCTTTAAATATCCCTGCTGACCATCCGGCCCGGGATATGCAGGATACTTTTTTCTTGAGTGATGGTCGTTTATTGCGGACCCATACCTCCCCGGTGCAGATTCGCTACATGGAAAGTCACGAACCCCCGATTCGGATTGTGGCCCCGGGCCGCGTTTATCGTCGCGATACCGTGGATGCAACCCATTCCGCGGTTTTCCATCAAGTGGAATTATTAGCGGTGGACCGGGGATTAACCTTTACGGATTTGAAAGGAACAATTAAAGAATTTCTTAAGCAAATGTTTGGGGCCGATTTACCGGTTAAATTCCGCGCTTCCTACTTCCCTTTTACTGAACCCTCGGCCGAGGTAGATGTGCAGTGGAAAGGCAAATGGTTGGAGGTGATGGGCTGTGGTATGGTGGATCCCAATGTCTTAAAAGCAGTCGGTTATGACCCCCAAATCTATACGGGTTTTGCTGCTGGTTTTGGCGTGGAAAGATTTGCTATGGTATTACATGAGATAGACGATATTCGCCGTTGTTATAATAGCGATATCCGCTTTCTCCGCCAATTTTAGGGGGATAAACCCGATGGTCATGAGTGAAGATTTAACCAAAAAAAGACTCCTATCCGTGGCTTGTCATGCTTCGATCTTTTTGAGTGCTACGCTGGTATCGGTGGGGATTCCCTTAGCTATTTATTTCATTTCTGATGATGGAACGGTGAAGGAAAACGCCAAAGAAGCTTTAAACTTTCACCTGAATATGTGGTTATACTACCTAATTGCCGGGATTCTAATTTGGGTTTTAATCGGTTATTTGCTCCTAGCAATTCTGGGTGTGGTGAACATTGTTCTCCCCATTCTTGCTATCCTGCAAGTCTGGAAAGATCCCTATAAGGTTTTCCGTTATCCTTTTATTTTCCGGGTTCTGTAATTAATTATCGGGGTTGAAACCGGTTCAACCCTTTTTTAGTCCTATTCCCACTAGAAAAATAGCCTCTGGAGTTTATGACTAAAATTGTCATCATCGGTGCGGGGATAGTGGGGGCCACCATTGCCTACGAATTAAGTGCCATCGAAGGATTAGAAATTACCCTCATCGATGAAAAAAAACCAGGACAAGGAGCAACCGGGGCAGCCCTAGGGATTTTAATGGGGATTATCAGCCATAAAACTAAAGGTAGAGCCTGGAAACTGCGGCAAGAAAGTTTAAAACGTTACGAAACTCTCCTTCCTGAGCTAGAATCCCTCACCGGACTGACTATTCCCTGTAACCGTGATGGTATTGTCCTACTGCGATCGAGTGCCGAAGACGAAGAAAATTGGCGCAAGTTAGCCCAAATCCGCCAAGAACAGGGATATTGTCTAGAAATCTGGGATAAAGAGACTTTAAACCAAAAATGTCCCCAAGTGGCCAGCGATCATCTCCAGGGTGCTATCTATTCTCCCAGGGATCATCAAATTAATCCGGCCCTGCTCACGGAGTCTCTCGTCGCTGCTGCGGCAAGAAGGGGGGTAAAATGTCAATTTGGGGTAAAAGTTGAAAATTTCGGGAAGACAGAGCTTCAAGGCTCTAATGTGAGGCAATGCACCCAGGTTTATAGTTCCAATGGTATAGAGGAAACCGACTCTTTGATTCTTTGTGCGGGAATTGGTTCTACTGCTTTAACCGAAACTCTTACCCATCCAGTGGCAATCCGACCGGTTTTAGGGCAAGCTTTACAGATAAAATTGACGCAACCCCTAGAAAGTTGCGATTTTAAGCCGATTTTAACAGGAAATGACCTGCATATTCTGCCTTTGGCTGGAGCGGAATACTGGATTGGGGCAACGGTGGAATTTATGGACGAAAAGGGCGAAATTATCGCCGATACTGCCTTATTAGAACAAGTGTATCAAAAAGCGATCACTTTTTGTCCCTCTTTGGCTGCGGGTGCGATCGTGCGTACTTGGTCCGGTAAGCGACCGCGACCGGAGAAAAAATCCGCTCCCATCATCGAATATTTGCCCGGATACGATAACGTTATTCTGGCCACGGGACACTACCGCAACGGGGTTTTATTAGCCCCCGCTACCGCTAAAATCGTCAGGGAAATGTTAAGTGATAAGTTAGCTATCGATCGCTAAATTAGTGGCTTGCCGATGTAGTCCCCTTAATCTCTCGGATTTGAGGAGCGGGTGTTTACTCATCTTGCGCTGATAGGAAATGCGATCGAGATACTGTTCGATAAGCTTGTTGAGGATGGTTCCTTAGTTGGGGGTGTTTAAGCTCCAGCAATCCCTCATCTATCATCGGGTTGACATAGTGATTACGAATAGTATCAGGTTCTCTTCCGAGCAGTTGAGCTAATGTTCCGAGGGGTAGATATTGTTGGGAGCATAGTTCAAGAATCACTTTTCGTACCGAGTCTTTACTAATGCGGCCTTTTCTGCGTATGGGTTCAGCAATTGCCTCTAACTGTTGGTAATGTTCGGAGCTTGGTGGGTAATGTTCGGAGCTTGGTGGGTAATGTTCGGAGCTTGGTGGGTAATGTTCGGAGCTTGGTGGGTAATGTTCGGAGCTTGGTAATAGAGAAAGTTGCGCTGAAAAATTCTGGTTCGGTAGGGTGTAGCGTGTTCCCCGACACTTACCTGACTGGTGTAACCAGCCATTTTGAACTAAATTACGAAGGCGTTCGCTAATATCTCTGGGATGTTCTGATCGATAACGCTGAATGTCAGTATTACTAATTTCCTCAAACTGATGCGCTAATACTAATATTATCCTATCAAGATCACCTAACTGACGGTAAGCATCCCCGATAATCCTTTTTAATTCCACTTCAACTGCTTCGGGAATAAAACTTGTCATCGGTAAATTAACAGATGTAACTTCTAGGTCAAGTTTTTCCGAAACTAGGGGACTCAACCATTGTTGTTCTTTCCAAGCACGAAGAATTTTCCCAAATCCAGAGCCAGCTTTTTCACCTAATCCGAGCATTTGAAACATTTTTTGTAGATGAGGATTACGAGGATCGCTAGTACCGCCTTCATAGAGACGCTGTAGGGGAATTCTCAGACGACCGGGATTAGAAAATAGATAGCCATCGATAGATTTTACCACCTTTATAGGCCGTGAAGACTGGTGATCGGCGTGGATTAAAGTATTAACTAAAGCCTCTCTTAAAGCTTCATGAACATGGGTTTCATCTTTACGAACGGCATCTTTGTCTAATTGAAAAGGAACATCTAAATTATTAATTAATCTGCCATAAACACGATAATAAGAGTTAAGTAAATTAGCTTCCCATTTACCATCAAGAGTTAAGCGATATGTCCATCTTTTTTCAGGATCGTCAGATAATTTTTCCTGATAGTCGAGACTATAATGGGGGAAAGCATCTAAAATACTGCGTTCTCGTCCAAACATGAGTAAACCCGCTACAGTTAATCCTTCTTTGCTAGAATTTCTATCTCGTCGCCATCCTCCTAACTGATGGAGTAATTGTTGATCATTGTATGCTAACCAAGGATGATCGGGTTCGCGATTGCTGAACCGTTGGCGAAATACTTTCAGAGTATCAGGATCAATATCGTTGAGATTAAAATTATCTAAAACTTGAAAATCTTGAGGTTCATTGCTGGCATCGCGAAACATTTGCTCTATTTCCTCCTTATGACAGCGATAATCTCCCTCATAATTTCGCTTATATGTACCAGTCATTGGGTTATTGTTAATATATACAGGACGCTGAGTTCGGGTAGCTCTAGGAATATGAATAATGAGAAGCTGATATTCATTAATCTTTTTTACTTCTACGTCTGAATTAGAACAGATAGATATATTCAGTTTTTGTCGGTTGTTGTGGTTATCCCAAAACTCTTGTTGAAGATTTTTAGGGTTACGCACTCCTGTAATTTCTAATCTAGGTTTTTTTTCGCTAACACCCAAAATAATGTAACCGCCATCGGTATTAGCGAAAGCTGAAAGAGTTTCCCAAATGTCTTTTGGCAAGCCTCCCTCGGCTGATTTAAACTCATATTCTTGGTCTTCTCCAATATCAATTTGCTGCAGTAGTGTGTCAATTTCCATGCTAAAATTCGGCGATAAATTTATGGATGCAGTTTTTGCTGTGAAAATGAGCAACTAGGCTGAGTTCGAGGTCGGCTAAAACTCTGAGACTATCGTCGGCTGAAAGTTCGATGTAGAAGTCATGGTAAAAGATACTTAAACAAAACTGATCTTAAATCGCCAACTCAAAAATGAAACCCACGACTCCTTAAGAGTTGACAGAGAAAGGCTCATGAGGTATTGTCCGCTCAATGCAACAACAAATCCCAAAAACTAAGCCCCCAACACCTTAACATAGAACAAAGAAACTTGCTCTACCAACCTAGTCAAGAGGGAAATTTATCTCAACGGCAAATGGCCGTCTTGCTCGGATGTCATCAAAGCACGACCAAAGGGATAATTAAGAAGTAATCAAAGTTGCCTCGGATGCTATCTAGCCGATGACCCTATCTGACCAAGAAAGACAACAACTCTGTGACACTGCTCGGGAAGTGGCGAAACTTTCCTATTCTCCCTATTCCCGTTTTCGGGTGGGGGCAGCGGTCTTGACAAATAAAAAGATTTATGCTGGTACTAATGTAGAGAACGCTAGTTATGGCTTGAGTTTGTGCGCGGAAAGGGCAACTTTAGCGCAAATAGTCGCAGCGGGCGATCGAGAAGTACGGGCGATCGCTATAGCCTGTATCGATGGGAAGGATGATATTAGTCAGTTAACTCCCTGCGGAGCCTGTCGTCAATGGATAGCCGAATTAGCGCCGCAAGCGGAGATTATTATCTGTGGAACTCAGCAAAATTATCGTTTTAATCTCTCGGATTTACTGCCTTTTTCCTTTCGTTTTTAACTGTGGGTAAAGTATAGGGTTCAAGGTACTACAACGCTATCGCCTTGAGGCACTTTTGACTATTTAGCAATCGTTTTAATCTTCGGCTACCTCTGAATTTTTAGCCGCTGCCGTTGGAGCAAGAGCCTGATTATCTCGCATCACTCTAATTAAGAATCGTAGTGCCTCATTAACTGCATCAGCGCTAGGAAACATTTCTGCGACATCAGGTTCTAACCGTACAGTAACTCCACCAAAACTTTTTCTTCCAGGGCCTAACTTTCTGACTCGAAGGCTCTTGAAGTCATACTCTGCCCGTAAATCATCTTCCATTCCTGACTTATCCCTGTTCATAGGTTTCTCGCTCGGTTTTTGTCACTTCTCTTGCGCTAATGAGGCGTATTAAGTTATCCCTTTCGGTATAGGATATAATCAACAATCGTCCTCGGTTTGACTGTCCAACGAGAAGATAACGATCCTCATCTTCAGAATGCTCTGGATCGTAGAAGTCAACATAGAGAGGATCATCAAAAACAGTTTTTGCCTCCTCAAATGAGACTTCGTGCTTTGATAGATTGCGTTCTGCCTTATTTTTATCCCAGTCAAACTGCATAAAGCCATTATACTGCTACTTACCGAAACTGATGGCACATTTTTGATATGTTTTGTCTATTACTTGAACGGAATATATTCAACTGTATTGAACCATAGATCTGGTTCAGAAGCCTTAGCAATCAATTCTAAATCCTTGACAAATTGACCAATAGTGCCTCCAAGTTGATGACCAAAAATTAAACCTGAAAACGGTTTGCCTTTTACTTGCCAAGTTTCGGCTAAAACTCTAAAGCGAATGTCTTGGGTAAAGAGAATGCGCTTAAGCTCAGTTACTCTTAGCAAAAGTTGATCATCAGGTAGTTGTTCGGTTCCGTCTTCAAATGCTGTTAATACATCTATGCCTCGGCGACGCAACTGTTCGGTAATTGCCTGGGGAACGTGAACATCCATGTACAAAGCAATAGTCATTTACAGTAGCCCTTTGGCTTTCATACGAATATAAAAAGGCGACTTGGCAGCTTGATTAGTCATATTTTCTTGTACTTGTTGCCATTCCATTGTGATTTCTTGGTCAATTTCTTCTTGATGGTCAAAATAGTAACCCATGACTGCATGAGCTTCGGCTGGGGTTAAATAAAGGTGTTGACGACAGATTTCTTCTACGGACCAACCATAGGCGATGTAGTCCATGACAATTTGAGCAACGCGGATACGCGGTAATCTTTGTAAATGTGCGGGTTGGTCGTCACTTTTTTCTATGTGTGGATAGGTTAGAGCTAACATAGGGCCTCTAGTTAATTGATTTGACCTATTCTAACAGTTTTAGGCGTTGCTGGATCAAGATATGGATGCTAATTGTGAATCCTATCCACAACCAACGCTTAGGACTAGGTTTGAAAAATTGTCTAGGGGACAATTCATACTTAAAATCAGCAAAGCCGTTTCCCGTTCAAGAGACGCATTACACTTAGTTAATATACTACAAGCTCGGCACAGTATTAGGCAGTGCCTTCGGTATTGCACTGAAAACGTCTAACTGATAACTGTTATTAGTCGGTTCACCCTCGGACACTGGACGAATCTATATCTACATACCACAAATTCTTAAGATATTTTCCCGTCGCTCTAGAGTGTATCAGATTTATCTGAAATGACTATATTCTTTGAATACCGATCAATTATCTCCTCCCGTAGCGACATTTTTAAATCTTTCTTGGGCAGCAGAAAAAGCCTCTTTCATCACCCTTTGAATCCTCTTAGGATCGGGTTTTTTACCCCCCATTAAATCGCCAAAATAGACACAAGCGCCCTCTCCTAGGGCCCAGGTATAGGCAGCAGACCAAGAAGCGGCGATCACACTGCCAAAACCGGGGATAAATTTCACCAATTCCCGACCGATGGCCTGGGCCAAAAAGCCGCCAGCGATCGCACTGACAACTCCGCCGGCTTGGGATGGGGTTAACACTTGACCGTATAATTTGCCTAAAACACCCACCATTGACACTTGTAGGGCGGTTAACACGGGCATAGTCGCTAAGGGTAAGGGAATCGCCGCCAAGGTCGCCGCTATGACGGAAAAGGCTAACATATAGCGTCGGGCCACGTCCCGATAGAGATTGCCTAATTTATTGCTGGTTTCCCGATCTAAAAGTTGGTGGATGGTGTTAGCCTCGGCTTTTGGCAATAAATCGGCTAAATTGTCTCTAAATGCCTCTAAACCGTAAAAAACGGGGTTATAACCGTCTTCCTCTAGGGTAAAATCTATTAGCACAGAATTGTCGTATAAATCCTTAAAAGTTTCTTTAATTTCTTGATAGGCGCGATTGATATCCTCGCAATCGGGAGGATAAGGGGGATGATCAACGGTATTAGGAGTATAAAGCTGATGAAGACAGGTGACAGCCAGTAAACAGGGGATTTTAGGATATTTTTGCCGCAGTTGTTTGGTAATTTCCAGAAGGCTATCGGTGGCAAAATCATCAATTTTTACCGTCAGGATAAAAACTTGGGCGCGTCCCGTATTTTCGGCTAAATCTGCTAATAATTCCGCGATTACCCTGTCTGTGTGTTGATAGGCATCCCCTAACCCCACCGTATCGGTAAAAATCAACAGGGGTAAGTCTTCCGCGGGGTAGGTGTAGCGCTGGGTGTTTTGGGTGTGGGGACGGAAACCCTGCCCGACGATTTCCGCCGAAACTCCCGTTATTCCCCGAATAATCGAACTTTTTCCCGTTTGGGGTTTGCCGATTAACAGCGCCTCGGTGGTGGGTAATTCTTGACGGACTTTTTCTAAAATTTCCGCCACTTGAGTGTCACTAACACTAAACCACTGGAGGACAGTATTAGTCAACTGGTCGATGGGGAGTCTTTTCATCACTTCCCCCGTGAGACTATTCCAAGTATTGACCAAAGAATCAATGGGCAGTTTATCAGTCATGGGGATTAGAAAGGTTTATGATAACTAAAATAGAGATTTTCAGCCATAGAATCAGACGATGACAAAAGCCGCAATAACTCCGCAAGATTTATCATGGCCTTTTTGGCCAATTGTACCACTTTATCCCTACGGTCAAAGACGGACAATTCGCCAAGAAGTGGTGCAAGATACGCTCTGGACATTTGAGCAATTGCAGGGTATTTTTTATGTGGTCGTGCCGATTCGCATGACGGTAATTAGGTTAGCATCTGGGGGTTTATTTGTTTATGCACCAGTGGCCCCGACTCCTGAATGTATTCGCTTAATGCGTGAGTTGGAAAGTGAACACGGGGAAGTTAAATATATTATTTTGCCGACGATTTCTGGGATTGAACATAAGGTTTTTGTCGGTCCTTTTGCCCGTTATTTTCCTAATGCTATAGTTTATGTTGCTCCTAATCAATGGAGTTTTCCTCTTAATTTACCTTTGAGTTGGTTGGGTTTACCGGCAAAACGAACAGAAATTTTACCTGCTGACTCGGCAACCACTCCTTTAGGAAAAGATTTTAGTTATGAAATTTTACCCGCAATTGATCTGAATGTGGGATACTTCTCGGAAGTGGCTTTTTTTCATCACTACTCTCAAACTCTGCTGCTGACTGATGGAATTATTTCTATCCCAGAAAATCCTCCCGCTATTTTAGAATTAGACCCCTATCCCCTGCTGTTTCACGCTAAAAATAGTGCTAAGGATTTGGTGGAGGATACCCCAGAAAATCGCCGTCGGGGTTGGCAAAGAATTTGTCTTTTTGCTCTTTATTTTCAACCTGCTGTTTTAGCTGTTCCCAATTGGATTAAGGTCTTTCGAGATGCTTTTACTGCTCAGGAAAAGAGTAAAAAAGCCTATTTTGGTTTATTCCCTTTTCAATGGGGTGATGATTGGCAAAAGACTTTTTTAAATTTGCGTCGAGAGGGGAGGTTAATAGTAGCACCCATTTTGCAAACTTTGATTCTTAATCGCACTACTGACGAGGTTAGTCAATGGGTTGAGCGAATTTGCCAATGGCCGATTAAACAGGTTATTCCTTGTCATTTTGCTAGTCCGATTCAAGCTGATAGTCAAGAGTTTCAGCAGGCTTTTTCTTTCTTGTTAAAAGATTCTTATTTACCTAAAGATGACTTGGAATGTTTAGAAAGTATTGATAGTTTTTTAGTGCGCTGGCGATTGACTCCTCCTCCTGATAAAAAATTGTAATTTATGGCTAAGAACTGCTATAATATATGCGGTTGTTAGTTGATTGCTAATCAAGGTCATGCAAATTCCCGAAAATCCCAGTAATGATGACATCAGAGAAGCGTTGATTCAATTGCGAGAAGAACTTGGTCAAAAAGTTGACCGCTTAGAATATAAATTTGATGCCTATCAAAAAGGTACAGATGGTATGGTGAGAATGGCTACTACTATCATCATTGCCACCGCTTCTGTGGTAGTTTTATCTAGTCTTAGTCCTGCGGTGACAGCAATTATCACCGCTTTATATTCTGGTAATGCTCATTAATTAATTTATCGCTAAATTCTGGTGCGTTAGGCTACCTTTTGGTGCGATTCGGTGCGTTACGCGCTCGCTAACACACCCTACCTTTCCTGAATTTTTACCCGTTTGTTTAATTGATTCATAGTCAAGGAAATCACCAGATTAAAGAATAAATAGGTGGCCATAACTACTATTAACATTTCTAGAGCTTTTCCTGTCTGATTAGCGATGGTACTAGAGATAGCATAAATATCATTATAACCAATAGCGATCGCTAAACTAGAGTTTTTAACCAGGTTTAAACATTCATTAGTTAAAGGAGGAATAATCACTGGCAAAGCTTGGGGAAAAATTACTAATCTCATCACTAATAAAGGTTTTAATCCCAAGGCTTTAGCTGCTTCCCATTGTCCCCGATTAACCGATTGAATCCCTCCCCGTACCGTTTCCGCAATAAAGGCGGCTGTATAAACAGTTAAACCGATTAGGAGAGTAGCAAACTCGGAAGAAAGATGTAAACCGAAGTCAATATTTTGATTAAGAGTATTAACTTGGGGACTTTGCCATTGTAAACCCCAGATTAGAGGAATTATAACTAGGAGTATTAGGCTAGTTAGACATAAACTAAGTTTATTTTTTAGGTATAAAAATACTGAGATAATTATTCCTAAAGCAATGATAAATAAGGCTAACCATGTCCTGAAACTATTAGCGGGGAAAGGCAAATAGACTCCTGAGTTATTTAAGAATACCCTGCCAAAAAACTCTAGAGAGTCCTCAATCTTCGGCAGTTTCAGAAATACAGCAAAATACCAGAAAAATAATTGTAATAATAGAGGAGTATTGCGAATAGTTTCCACATAAATTGTTGCTAACTGACGAATTAACCAATTATCCGACAAACGACCTAACCCGATGACTATTCCCAGACTAATCGCCAAAAATATGCCAGTAATCATAATGCGGAGGGAATTAACTAATCCCACCAAAAGAGCGCGAAAATAGGTATCGGTGGGACTGTAGGCAATAGGAGAGTCACCAATAGCAAAAGAGGCTGGTCGGTCAGGATCAAAGAGAAAGCCAAAGCCAAAACTTAAGCGTAAGCGTTGGAAATTAATCACTAAATTGCGACCAAAAAACCAGAAAATTAGGCAGACAATTAGCAGAATAATTACCTGTAGAAAAATCTTCTGAAATCGCTCATCGTACCAAAAAGAATTTTTTTGAGGTAAAGTCATAAGTAGTCGTGCAAAATTAATTTCTTGGTTAGGATAGGCAAAAGGCAAAAGGCAAAAGGTAAGAGGCAAGAGGTGGTTAGATATGTGTAATTAATTTTGCTTAGGTACTTAACAAAAGAAATCGGTGACTTTTGGCCACCGATTGAGAAAATCAAAACATATTTAGATAACTCCCAGACGGGAAAGACCGAGGATGACACCGGCACCGAGGACATGACCAAAACTGGTAGTACCCAGTAAAGCGCCTAATCCCATACCACCGAATAAAGCGGGGGAAGGTAAAGCAGGACCGACATTTTGTTGTTGAATAGTCGCTTTACCGAAAGCAATAGCGAGAATATTGCAGATAATCATGACAATCGCCACTTTGGGACTCCATTCGCTGGAACCTTGTACGGCGGTAGCGGCCATTAATAGGGTTGAATACATTGAAATTCTCCTGAACAGGTCGTTTTAAGTTTTTAATCTTAAAGGTAGTTTTCACCCCACATCACGCCCTGTTGCAATACTTAATAATCAAAAGCAGAGGAGTCAACAATAAGGCCGATTCGTCTCCACTTATGAACTACTCGCTTAGTACAAATTCAAGTTTAAGCCTACTTCTCTAGCGAAGACGGCTAATCCTTTCTTTTCAATGGTTTTGATAGCTTTGGTGGAGATGCGTAGTTTTACCCAACGGTTGCCTTCCGACCACCAAACTCTTTTCCATTGTAGGTTAGCTTCTTGTAATTTTTTGGTGCGACGGTGGGAGTGGGACACCGCATAGGCGTTATTGGCCTTTTTCCCCGTCATAGTACAGACTCTAGACATAATTTACTCCTGTGCGATCGATGTTTGTCAATAGTCAACCTTTCTAGTTTAACTCAAATCTCGCCAGAAGTCCCCCCTTCCCCTGGGTGAAGTGAACGGAGATAAATTTAACAGCAAGTGGGGGGATTAAGAAGTTGATTAAACCGGTTCACTGCTCAGACAATTTCGACAATTGCATCAAAGGTAATGGTGAGAATATTGTCAACAAATTTAGCTGTAATTTTTTACTGAATAAAAAATATTTTAATAAGTTTTACATAGTTTCTATTATTCTGGTTAATTCATTTTTATTTTTCCACAATTTTACTTGAAAATCTTGGTATATTTTGGCGATAAAAGGGGCTTGATTACCTTGAATTATTTTTTCGATTTTATCGATTGTTTCGACAAAAATATTAACCATGGTTTGACGAGGTAAGTTACCAGAAACTAAAACAAATACTTGAGCCTGATAACGGGCTATCTGTTGAACTTCTAAAATATTTCTACCAATGTTTACATCTTTAGTTAATACTATCCATCCTCTTTGACTAACAATAGGTAGCCACTCCGTATCCGGTGCATCTGGGGCAAAATGGGCATGATGAAATTCAATTTTAACCCCTATTTCTTGCAAAGCTTCACCGATAGATTTTCCTAAAGCGCGGTCGATAAAATAGGTGTATTGATAGGTCATGCCGCTTGCCAATTGCACTCGAATAAAATCGCTTTTTCAATTTGCCAAGGTTGACAATTATAATCATTGGCAATATCTTCTATAGAGTCCCCCGCATCATAAAGTTCTGTGACAACTTTAGTGGGAATTCCTGTTCCTGTGATCACGGGTTTTCCGAAGGAAATATTAGGGTCTATCTTTAGGACTTTATTGCTGAAGTCTTCCCCATTTATGTCGATAGTGGGAAAAAGCCGTGTGGCGATATCTTGTTCATCCCATTCAATACGAGTTAAGAGATTATTTAAGAATTGTTTCATCGTCAATTGTCCCGAACGGGAGGCATTAATTAAATGTTCAAATTGTTCAATAAAAAGGTCAGTTCCATCGGTACTAAATTGTTTTTGAACCAGAGGATGATCGGTGTTAAATTGTTCACTAATATAGTCTAGGGCAAGTCTAACTTTATCGAGAGGGATGTTATGAACTTTGCGAATAACTCTTAAAACGTGCGCTTCCACTAAGTTAGTAAAGGAAAGTTGCGGAATATTCGGATTAGGTCGTTGAATGAGGGGTAAAAACTCTTTTTGTCCTTTTTTAGTGGGGTAGGTGCGTCCTCGTACCCACGTTCTCAGAGTGGGCAAAGGAATATGGAGATAGCGCGCAGTATCGGCTATAGTGTAGGTGGGAACATGATAGAGATGCTCTAGAGATAAGGGAGATGATGCTTTGACCATCGTTAATATTTTGGTGAAGTTGTTGGGATGAGATTATCGCCTATTATTTCATTCTAGCTAATTTTGGTATCCTTGAGGATAGGGATAAAGTAGGATGAGGGCAGTGGACATTGGGGGCAAATGAGGTTATATTTTATCTAGAGAAGAACGTTTGTATGCAACACTGATAATGAGTAATTCACTGCCAAAATATCTAGAGGAAATCACAGGCATTTATCAACAGGGTAACGCCACAGAACACAGTTATCGTCCTGCTTTAAAAAAATTAATTGAATCCCTAAATAATAACCTACAAGCTCTCAATGAACCCAAAAGGATTGCTTGTGGCGCTCCAGATTTTGTGATTAATCAGGGTATGGTAGAAATTGGCCATCTGGAAGCAAAAGATATCGGAACTTCTCTCAAAAAGATTGAAAATACTCCCCAAATAAAACGTTATTTACAGGCTTTAGGTAATTTAATTATCACCGATCATTTAGAATTTCGTTGGTATGTATCGGGAGAATTGCGTCTATCAGCTGCCGTGGCAAGTCTTAATCAAAAAAAGCAAATTGAACCTGATTCCCAGGGTATTTTACAAGTAGAACAATTGTTCTGTCAATTTTTCCTCTCAAAAGTTATTCAGATAACAACACCGCGAGAATTAGCCAAAAAAATGGCCGCTTTAGCGCAGTTAATTCGAGATGCAATCGGCCAAGCTTTAAAAGATCAAGATTGCGGGGGAATGTTGCGGCAACAATTGCAATCTTTTCAACGAGTTTTAATTAGTGATCTCAATGAAGCGCAGTTTGCGGATATGTATGCACAAACAATCTGTTATGGTTTATTCGCAGCACGCTGTAATACGGATCAAATAAGTTCTTTTTCCAGGGAAACGGCAGCATTTCGACTCCCAAAAACTAACCCTTTTTTGCGGGGAATTTTTCATCAAATTGCTGGTACAGAATTAGATGAGCGGATTACTTGGGCCGTGGATACTCTAGCGACTATTTTACAACAAACGGACATGGAGGGGATTCTTAGCAGCTTTGGAAAACGCACGCGCAAGCAGGATCCTGTAGTTCACTTTTATGAGACTTTTTTAGCCGAATACGATAGTAAAATGCGTGAGTCTAGGGGTGTTTATTATACCCCTGAACCCGTGGTTTCTTACATGGTTCGCAGTGTGGACTATATTCTGAAAAATAAGTTTCAGATTCCTAAAGGTTTGGCCGATGCCAAAAAAATTACGATTAAGCATCCTAATGATAGCCAAGAAACTCAGGAAGTTCACCAAGTTTTAATCCTCGATCCTGCTGTGGGAACTGGCACTTTTTTACACTCTGTTATCGACCATATCTATGATAGTTTTCGTCAACAGCAAGGGATGTGGTCTAGTTATGTCAGTAAACATTTATTACCCCGTCTCTTTGGGTTTGAATTACTGATGGCTCCCTACACCGTAGCACACATGAAATTAGGTTTACAACTTCAGGAATTAGGCTATGATTTTAGTGCCGATGAACGCTTAGGAATCTATCTCACTAACACCCTACAGGAAGCTTTTCAAATTCCCCCTGCTGATGGTTTTTTAAATCGTATTCGCGATGAAGCAGCCGCGGCAAAAGATGTTAAGCCAGAAATGCCAGTTATGGTTATTTTAGGCAATCCACCCTATTCCTATCAGTCGATGAATACTGACCCTTGGATTGTGAATTTGGTTAAGGATTATTATCAATTAGATGGAAAACCATTGGGAGAGAGAAACCCTAAAGGTTTATTAGATGATTATGTGAAGTTTATTCGCTTTGCTCAGTATCGGGTAGCGGAAACTGGTTATGGAGTTGTGGCGTTAATTACAAATCATGGTTATTTGGATAATCCCACTTTTCGGGGAATGCGTCAAAATTTGATGCAGACTTTTGATGAGATTTATATTTTAGATTTGCATGGGAATAGTAAGAAAAAAGAAGTTTGTCCCGACGGTTCACCCGATCAAAATGTGTTTGATATTCAGCAAGGTGTAGCGATTGCGTTTTTTATTAAGTATCAAGATAGTCAGCAAGATTTAGCCAAGGTTTATCATGCTGATTTGTGGGGTGTTAGAGAGGTTAAAGAGCATAAGGAGTTAGTTGGGGGTAAGTATTATTGGTTAGATGAAAATGATATTAGTTCAACTGAATGGGAAATTATAAATCCCAAATCAGATTTTTACCTATTTAATCCTCAGAGCAAAGTCTCATCTGATGAATATAAAAAATATTGGGAACTTGATACAATCATGTTGACAAACGGTTCTGGCATCAAAACCCATAGAGATCACTTTGTCTATGATTTTGATAAATCTAAATTAATAGAGCGAATCAATGACTTTAGAAATACACTTATCAATGATTCAGAAATAAAAAATAAATATAAGTTGGAAGACAGTTTAGATTGGAATTTAAATCAAAAGAGAAAATCTTTTACCTCTGAATCTAATTGGCAATCTTATTTCACTCAATGTTTATATAGACCTCTTGATATTAGACCTTATTATCATCATGATGCTTTAGTAAATCGGTTGAGGCATGAAATAATTCAGCATACGATGAATAAGAATAACATTGGTATAGGTATAGGTCGCCAAGGAATTGCGGTTAATGATCCTGAATGGGCTTTGATTACTGTTTTTGAGAATGCCATTGATACTAATATTTTTAGAAGAGGTGGAGTTAATATTTTCCCCCTTTATCTTTACCCAACCAATACCCCAACCCTATTTGAAACAGAAGCAACCAACTCGCCAAATGGTCGCCGTCCCAATCTAGCGCCAGAATTTATTAACAAACTTTCGGCAAAACTTGGCTTAGAATTTATCAGTGATGGCAAAGGAGAAGAAAAGAAAACCTTTGGACCAGAGGACATTTTTAACTATATCTATGCCGTCTTTCACTCTCCCCAATATCGCCAACTTTACGCCGAATTTTTAAAAATAGACTTTCCTCGTGTTCCTCTCACCAGTAATCAAGAATTATTCTGGGAATTAGTCAAAAAAGGTGACAGATTAGTGCAGTTACACCTGATGAAAGCAACGGGAAAAGAAATTAGTAGCTATCCCGTGGCGGGTTCTAATCTAGTCGAACAGGTGAAATATAACGAAAATAAACAACAAATTTCGATTAATTCTGACCAGTATTTTGCGGGGATTCCGCCCCAAATTTGGAACTTTTATATCGGCGGTTATCAAGTGTGTCAGAAGTGGCTAAAAGACCGCAAAGGTCGCCACCTTAGCTACGATGACCTAGAACATTATCAACAAATTATCTCCATTTTGGGCGAATCGATCGCAATTATGGAAACTATAGATATAATTATCAATAAATATGGTGGTTTCCCCTTTAGTTAAGCCACCAGTGAGAGAAGATTAATACTAAATCCGTTGACTATAGGCTACATATCAGGACAGGTAAAAGGGAGAATCAATAATCAGTACAGGTGCAAGATTTTGAGAGAATTGTGCTTCAAAACCTTGCGTTTTCATCGGCCCGCGTCCTGTAGGGGCGAAGCATTCGGGCAATAACCTATCGGTGAAACCGGAGATTTTCTATCCGAATGCTTCGCCCGTACTTTTTGCCGCAAACCCTAGATTGATATTTTATCGCAGGTTTCAACCACAGATAAAGCGTCTTCTAGGTTATATTTATTAGGGTTTTTCTTCCTTTTTTGTTGCGGTTGCCTTTTAAATTTATATTGAAATGTCTCAAAAATTTTGGCGTTGTCAAATTGAAAGATGCTCCGAATCAGCACCGGAACTGAAATTACTTTGATAGGAAAGATTACATGGCATCTTGACAATTAGTGTTTAATGAACGAATAGTGCCGATAGTTGGGCTTAAGTGGGGAACAAGACTTGCCCTGAGCCAAGTCGAAGGGGTCGCTCGATTTAGCAGTGGAATTAGCCCTACAATCGGCGTAGGGCTAATTCATGAATTAGCCCTACAATCGGCGTTGTCAAATTGAAAGATGCTCCGAATCAGTTGGGAGCATTGCATCTTTCCTCTTCTGAATCTGACAACGCCGTCCCTTTTCACCGATAAATGATTCTCCACTCCCAACCAGAGTGATACAATTGTTAACACCACAGACCAAGAGCCAATCGAAGCGAGAGAATAAAAACTGCTATGTTAAAAGCCCTACTCGGAGACCCCAACGCCCGCAAAATTAAAAAATTTCAGCCCCTCGTCACCGAAATCAACCTGCTGGAAGAGGATATTAAAAACCTGTCCGATGAGGAATTAAGGGGCAAAACCAGCGAATTTAAGGAAAGATTAGACAAAGCGAGAAATTATGAGCAAAGAGAGGAGATTCTCGAGGAAATCCTCCCCGAAGCTTTCGCCATTGTCCGGGAAGCGGGAATCCGAGTCTTAGGGATGCGTCACTTTGACGTGCAGTTATTGGGGGGAATGGTACTGCACAAAGGACAAATCGCCGAGATGAAAACCGGGGAAGGAAAAACCCTGGTTGCCACTCTCCCCGCTTATTTGAATGGATTGACCGGAAAAGGGGTTCACGTCGTCACCGTCAACGATTATCTCGCCCGTCGTGACGCGGAGTGGATGGGGCAGGTACATCGCTTTTTAGGGTTAAGTGTGGGACTAATTCAAGCCGGCATGAGTCCGGAAGAAAGAAAGAAAAATTATGCCTGTGACATCACCTACACCACTAACAGCGAACTCGGCTTCGATTATCTGCGCGATAACATGGCTACAGTGATGGGGGAAGTTGTCCAAAGACCCTTTAACTACTGCGTTATCGACGAAGTGGACTCCATTCTTATTGATGAGGCCAGAACTCCATTAATTATATCAGGACAGATCGATCGACCCACAGAAAAATATATTCTCGCCGCCGAAATCGCCAAGCAATTAGTGCGCCAAAAAGTAGAAGACGGACCGGGAGACTACGAAGTTAACGAAAAAGACCGTAACGTTTTAATGACCGATGAAGGCTTTAAAAGAGCGGAAGAACTATTAGAAGTTACCGATTTATACGACCAAGAAAATCCCTGGGCGCACTATATTTCTAACGCTATTCGTGCCAAAGAACTCCAGAAAAAAGACGTTAACTATATCGTCCGCAGTGGTGAAATTGTTATTGTTGATGAGTTCACGGGACGGGTATTACCGGGGCGACGTTGGGGCGATGGTTTACATCAGGCAGTGGAGGCTAAGGAAGGGGTAGAAATTCAACAGGAAACCCAAACCTTAGCCACGATTACCTATCAAAACTTTTTCCTACTCTATCCGAAATTATCCGGCATGACTGGGACGGCTAAAACCGAAGAAACGGAACTAGAAAAAGTCTATAACCTGCAAGTAACAATTGTTCCCACTAACCGCGTTTCTCGTCGGCAAGATTTAGCCGATGTGGTCTATAAAAATGAACAGGCAAAATGGAACGCCGTCGCCGAAGAATGTCAACAAATGCACGAACAGGGTCGCCCGGTTTTAGTTGGTACCACCAGTGTGGAAAAATCAGAAGTGCTTTCGCTGTTATTACAGGGAAGAAAGATTCCCCATAACTTACTTAATGCTCGTCCGGAAAACGTGGAAAGGGAATCGGAAATCGTCGCCCAAGCAGGCCGGGCTGGGGCCGTAACTATTGCTACGAATATGGCGGGACGGGGAACCGATATCATCCTCGGTGGTAACTCCGATTATATGGCCCGATTGAAAATTCGCGAGTATTTAATGCCGAAATTAGTTATGCCCGAGGATGACAATTTGGCCTTTAGTTTACCCAGTTTAGGAGAACGCAATCGCCCGCAAGGATTCGCCCCGGGTAAGAAGAAAAAAAACTGGCGCGCCTCGGCGGAAATTTTTCCCACCGAGTTACCGAAAGAGGTAGAAAATGCCCTGAAAGAAGCGGTTAAATTTGCCGTTGATACCCACGGAACTCAAAGTTTACCCGAATTAGAAGTAGAAGAAAAAATCGCCATCGCGGCCGAAAAAGCCCCCACGGATGACCCGGTTATTCAAAAGTTACGCGAAGTCTATAAATTAATTCGCAAAAGTTATGAAGATTACACAGGTAAAGAACACGATGAGGTAGTAGAAAGGGGCGGACTGCACGTTATCGGGACGGAACGCCACGAATCCCGCCGTATTGACAACCAATTGCGAGGCCGGGCGGGCAGACAGGGCGACCCCGGTTCCACACGCTTCTTTTTAAGCCTAGAAGACAATTTATTGCGGATTTTTGGTGGCGACCGCGTGGCGGGTTTAATGGATGCCTTCCGGGTGGAAGAAGATATGCCCATTGAATCGGGAATGTTAACTCGTTCCCTGGAAGGAGCGCAAAGAAAAGTGGAAACCTTCTATTATGATGCCAGGAAACAGGTGTTTGAATACGACGAGGTGATGAATAATCAACGGCGCGCTATTTATGCCGAACGTCGTCGGGTTTTGGAGGGGATGGACTTAAAAGAACAGGTGCTGCAATACGCCGAAAAAACCATGGATGAAATCGTCATGGCTTATATTAATCCCGAACTGCCGGCGGAAGAATGGGATTTAGAAAAACTGATTAGTAAATCTCAGGAATTCGTCTATCTCTTGGCAGATATTACCGCTAAAGATATCGAGGATATGAGTGTTAATGATATCAAGATGTTCCTACACGAAGAAGTTCGCAAAGCTTACGAAATTAAAGAACGTCAAGTGGATAGTATTCGTCCCGGTTTAATGCGCGATGCCGAACGTTATTTTATCCTGCAACAAATCGATATGTTATGGCGCGAACACCTGCAAGCTATGGAAGCTTTACGCGAGTCGATTGGTTTACGCGGTTACGGTCAAAAAGACCCCCTAATTGAGTATAAACAGGAAGGCTACGAGATGTTTTTAGAAATGATGATTGATATCCGTCGTAACGTGGTTTATTCCCTGTTCCAATTCCAACCGCAAGGACAACCCCAAGCAGTGGCTAGTGAACAGTAAAAATTAAAAGTTGGCTGAAATTGGGGAGAATTGGCTAAGGCTGATTCTCTCATTTTTTTCCCCTGAGAAATCAGTCACCCACAATCCACACTAGGACGAAAATTATCAGTCCAATCACTCCATAGGACAGTAACGACCCCAAAAAATTGAGGATTTGTACGGGAAAATGAATCAAAACTTGGTAAGTAAAATCGGCAGCTGCCAGCAAGGCAGCGAAAAACATAATCACAAGTGTTATCATACTTAATATCTTCTCAATCTGATAGAATAAATGGCTATCCTTTGCGGGAATCGGCACCCCAAGAAAAAACTCCGAGTCACTCTCCCGATTCTACCGCAATTTTAACAGCGATCGAGTTATAATAAATCTTTAATTGTAACTGGCTACTTAGTTGATGATAGGTGGTGCGTTACGACGGATTGTTACCTTCAAGTCAAAGCAGCAATTTCTGCCGTCTAACGCACCCTACGTTTTACTTAGTAGATTGACAAAAATAAGATGCACCCATTAAAAACAAATAAATATTTCCCCGTTTCTCCTTCCCTTTTGCGATAAGATAATTAATATAACTGCAAGGGTACTACTCTATGAATATTCGTATTGGTAACGGCTACGATATCCACCGATTGGTAACAGGAAGACCTTTAATTTTAGGAGGAGTAGAAATTGCCCATACTGTCGGTTTATTGGGTCACAGTGATGCCGATGTCTTAACCCACGCTATTATGGATGCCATGCTGGGGGCGCTTAGTTTAGGCGATATCGGTCATTATTTTCCCCCCACAGACCCGCAATGGCAAGGGGCGAATAGTTTAAAATTATTAGAGCAAGTTAATCAATTAATTATCGATAAAGGTTGGCATATTAATAATATTGATTCGGTAATTGTCGCCGAAAAACCGAAAATGAAATCCCACCTTATTGCGATGCGAACCAAGTTAGCAGAAACTCTCAAGATTAATCCGGAACAGGTGGGAATTAAAGCCACTACTAACGAACAATTGGGACCAGTAGGACGAGAAGAAGGTATCGCAGTTTATGCCGTGGTTTTATTGGTTAAGGAATAAGTAATTAGTAATAACTAGCTCAAATTAAGTATCCCAAACCTATGAATATAGACACAAAAATCTTAGAAACTGTCGAAGCAATGCCAGAGTTCTTAAAAATAGAGCTGCTTCACTATGCTGAATATTTGATGGCCAATTATCAATCAGATGTTATTATAGAGAAACCTTCTCTTAGGAAACGTCGTTCAGGAATTTTACAAGGTACATTTACCTTGCCTTTGTCCGATGACTTTGATCAGTCTTTGGAAGATTTTCAGGAATATATGTGATGACATCTTTTCTTCTGGACACCCATACTTTCATCTAGTTAACTGAAAACGATCCTAACTTGCCTGATAATCTTCGGGAGGAAATAGATTTTGCTCCTGAAGTTTATGTCAGTATTGTTAGTCTCTGGGAAATTGCGATTAAGTTAAATTTAGGTAAGTTAGCCCTACAAAAAAGTTATGAAACCATTGAAACTAAACTAGAAGCATCAGATATAACCTTGCTGTCTATATCATTTTCTGATACTCTAAAAATTTGTACTTTACCCTTGCATCACCGTGATCCATTTGATAGAATGCTAATTGCTCAATCTCTAAACAGATCGCTAATTCTAATTAGTAAAGATACTAAATTTGATGCTTATAATGTACCAAGAAAATGGACATAATGCCCCGTTCGGCTTAATTCTATTCAGGATGAGAGCAAGATAAATTTCCTAATTACCCATAGATTTCTAACATTCATTGCTAAATTCTCTCTATGACTGCCATTATCCAACAAATAAAAGAGCGTTTTTCCCAATCCCTAGTTAAATCCTTTGGGGAAAACTTCGCTGATACCGATCCTCTAATTGTGGCCGCTAGTAACCCCCGTTTTGGCGACTATCAATGTAATATTTCCCTCTCTTTAGCCAAAGAATTAAAACAAAAACCGCGGGAAGTGGCGGCGACTTTACTAAAAAATCTAGAGATAGATGATCTCTGTCAAACCCCCGAAATTGCCGGACCCGGTTTTATCAATCTTACCCTTAAACCCAGTTATCTAGAAACCCAATTAAAAGACCTAATTACTGACAACCGTTTAGGAGTTGTCGCTGCTAACCCCAGTCAAAAAATTATTGTCGATTTTTCCAGTCCCAATATTGCCAAAGAAATGCACGTCGGTCACTTGCGATCAACTATAATTGGTGATTGTATTGCTCGGATTTTGGAATTTCGTCATCATCAAGTAATTCGTCTTAATCACGTTGGGGATTGGGGTACTCAATTCGGGATGTTAATCACCTATCTACAAGAAGCTCATCCTAGCGCTTTAACCCAAGCAGATGCTCTCGATTTAGGGGATTTAGTTAGCTTTTATAAAAAGGCCAAAATTCGTTTTGATGAAGACGAAAACTTTAAAGAAACGGCCCGTCAAGCTGTAGTAAAATTACAGTCGGGTGATCCTCAAAGTCGTCAAGCATGGCAGTTACTTTGTCAACAATCACGACGGGAATTTCAGAAAATCTATGATATTCTCGATATAAAACTGACCGAAAGGGGGGAATCTTTTTATAATCCCTACCTGGAAGCGATAATCAGAGAATTAGATCAACAGGGATTGCTAACAGAAGACAACGGTGCTTTATGCGTCTTTCTCGATGGTTTTACCAACAAAGAGGGGGAGCCTTTGCCTCTAATTGTCAAGAAATCCGACGGCGGTTATAATTACGCCACCACCGATCTAGCGGCAATTTGTTATCGAGTGCGTCAAGATAAAGCTGAAAGAATAATTTATGTCACCGATGCTGGACAAGCTAACCATTTTGCCCAAGTATTTCAGGTGGCTAAAAAAGCGGGATTTTTGCCCGATAATGTGGCAGTGGTTCACGTCGCTTTTGGATTAGTTTTAGGGGAAGATGGTAAAAAATTAAAAACTCGTTCCGGGGAGACGGTAAAATTACAAGAATTACTCGATCAAGCGATCGCCTGTTCCTTGGCTGACTTAGAAAAAAGACTGGCAAGCGAGGAAAGAGAAGAAACCGGCGATTTTATCGCTAAGACTGCCGAAACTGTCGGATTAAGTGCCGTTAAATACGCCGATCTCAGCCAAAATCGCCATAGTAACTACGTTTTCAGTTACGACAAAATGCTCAATCTGCAAGGCAACACCGCCCCCTATATGCTGTACGCTTACGCTAGAGTCCAGAGTATCAGTCGCGAAGGTGGTATTAATTTTCAGGATTTAAGTGCCAATTCATCGCTAATTCTCAAGGATGAAAGCGAATTAATTCTGGCTAAACAATTACTGCAACTGCCGGAAGTAATTAGTGCCGTGGAAGAGGATTTATTACCCAATCGTTTATGTGATTATCTTTATGAACTCAGTAAAAAGTATAATCGTTTCTATGAGAATTGTCCCGTTCTGAAAGCGGCAGAACCGATTAAAACCTCTCGTTTAGTTTTGTGTGATTTGACGGCAAGAACCCTAAAATTAGGCTTATCTCTCCTGGGAATCCCCGTTTTGGAAAGAATGTAAATCAGTTATCAGTTATCAGTTATCAGTTATCAGTTATCAGTTATCAGTTCACTGTTTACTGTTTACTGTTCACTGAAAAATTCATAATTCCCACAACCCGCACCCCACCCCTTGGATTGCGTATCTTTGACAAAAGCGGGTGCTATTTTATACCCAGAAAAAGTGTACTATGCTGACGTGAAAAAACCTGAGTTTTTGCTAACCTAGAAATAGCTCTAATCAGAGCCAATATCTTTGGGTGAAGCTTAGAGATTAATCTAGTTAAACTCACTCGTGACGTTATCTTATTGTCGTCTGTTGCCTATTCGCTTTCAGGTGATAACTCGAAGATGGGAAGTTAGTACAAATGCTCAAACTTCCTCTCCCTGCTCCCTGCTCGCTCATAGACAGTCTTAACGAGTAGTTTAGATAGTTAATAGCTTACTCCCGCATCCGGGCCGCTGACGCGGTAGGCCACACCTATTATCCCAGGGATGTTATCGTTAAAGCGGTCAAATGTCCGAACGTCCCAGAGGATTTTCGGGAAAGATTGTTCGCCCTGTCGTAATCTCAGATAGAACCTTATGAGTCAATCAATAGAAGGTAAGACTATGGCCGATGCTGATGTATCAGATTATACCACAAATAAAATAATTTTGTCTAATTGGATTGCCCCTTGGTCGAAAGGCAATCGGAAAAACCCGTCACCGCAACCAAAATGGGATTTATGGCAACCCCTGCGGCAACGAATTGATCGCCTAGAGATTAATACACCTGCACTGGCTCATCGGATTTGTCGTCTAATTCCGGCTCAATGTCCCTTTGCGCGGAAAATTACCCTATTTAGCCGGACAATTCTAGAGATTCCGCCCCTTTGCAAGCTAAATCCCCTCTACGAAAACCTAATGATGTTAAGATTTCGCGCTCTTTCTTACCTAGCCGATGAATGTGGAGAGGATATCGGTGCTTACTGCTAGAATGGGTGAGTGTCTTTAATCGCCACACCTATGGCCATCATTGCCCTGAAAGCTTGGTATCTGGACAAATACGAACCTATCCGCGAGGTTGTCAAACGTCCCCACGACTTGCGCTTAAGTCGCAATAGTCTCTTAAAATCGGGTTTAAGAGCCGATTTTCTCGATGATAGTCTGACGATACAGGGTTCTGTCTGGTTCCAACGCTATCTAGAAGGGGAAAGGGTGGAATTTTACCTCGAAGGTAGTGGCGGTTACGTCATCTCGAATATTGACCTGATTTCCCAAGAAATTTACTTTACTAAACAGGACCTCAGCGCTTGGTTGGATCCCGTCATTTATTTTAGCTCCCAAAGCCAATTTAAGGACTCTAGCACCGCTTTAAGAACAATTTTGACCGAAACCGTCGAAAATCTCAATAAACGCTCCCGTTTGCCCTTAACCATGGAAGAAACGCCCCGAACTGAGGGCAATGTCACCAGATTGAGTGATAGTCAATTACGCCAAATTCGCAAAAGTTTATTATTTATTGCCGATGCTACGGCGATTAGCCAAAAGGAAACGGAATTACTGCCCAGTCCCCTAGTGGGTGTAGAATTAGGTTATGCGATCGCTTGTAAACAGGGCGGACAAATTCTGTTAACCTATCAAAATCGAGCGGAATTAAAGGGTAAACTAGCTTTTGACCTGCCAAGCTACCAAAAATTAATTTTCTCGGATCTGAGCGAATTGCGTCTCACTTTTCCGCCTTTAATGGCAACTTTATTACAAAAATTCAATCTGATTAGTTAAAAAAAATGAGTAGAAAAGCTGACGAGTACGCCGTACATTTGTTCTTAAGCAGTGGACATCGCGAGGAAGTCCGTTTTTTGACTATCCAAGAATTTCAAAAGTGGTACAGTAACGAATTAGTTCCGAAAGCCGATTCCCAGGATTTTATCAATGTTCCGATCAGAAATATCCAAGGGGAATATATGGTTTTACGTCCGGCTAGTGTCATTGCTATTCGCGTGGAACCCGTCTTTTTTGGCAGTGTGGAAAGAATCTAATTTGTCGTTATTGCTAAAAAAGATAGTTAGATGCCGAAAATTTCAGAGATTATCGATAATTCTCTCAATATCAGCTTGAATTTGATTGCTGACTTTGCCTTGCCAGCGTTCTTTTAATTCCCTTAATCCCACTTCTGCGTATTGACATATCTTATCTAAAACTTCTTTGCCATCGCTGGGTTGAGGATAGGAATTCTTTTTACAGATAATATAAATTCCTGCGGTTAAAGCTAAAATAACTTCTGGATCGATTTGGCTAATAGTAATTAAATCCTGTCGATTGCTCAAAGTGGTTCCGTAGATACTGAAGTCTTGTTTAATGGCAAAAGCAGCGGCGAATAAATAAGCATCTACCATGCGCTCAAAGGTTTTATTATCTTTTAGTACCTGTAGATAATTTCTGGAAGTTTCCGAGGCATAAATCTTCAAACTGGGATCGATTCTCTGCATTAGTAATTCTCCATCACTTCAATCACGGAAGCATCTTCATCGGCAGCTAAACGGTGTATTTTGAAAATATCGGTAGTGTGGGGAAGCAAGAGATTTAAAAGTGGATATGGAAGATCGCGATCCGTTGCTAAAATAATTACTTGGGAGTTTAAATTAGGGAGAGAGTTAATAATATTTTTTTGATGTTCTTCGTCTAAATGTCCAAAAGGTGTATCCATAATTAGGGGAACACAAGTATCAGTTATTTGATTTAAACTGGTGATAAAAGCAAAAGCTAAAGCTTCCTTTTCTCCCGCACTTAAAACATCGGGATTTAATAATTTTCCTGTGATGGTACGGATTCCTAAAGTGTATTCGGGAGTGATTTCTACTCCTCTATATTCCTCCGGTTTGTTGGTTACTTGTAAATAGCGATCGCTGGTTACTTGATTAATCATTTTTTGGGAATTATCGATATTCCATTCGATTAATTCGTTAGTGGCATTTTTTAAACCTCTGGCCATTTTAACCTGATTAGATAACATCAACGTGGTTTGATTTTCACTAGCTAAAATTTGCACTTGTTTGCGTAAATTTTCTAATTGCTTTTCTTTGATTTCAATTTCCTTTTGCAAGCGTTCGATCCTTTCTTGGATAACCTTAACTTTTTGTTCCGATTCGCCAACTTTTCGCCAAATCTCATTAGCTGATTCTTGATTGGTTCCCGTAGTTTCCCGTTTTAGCTGTTTAATATATTGATTAATTTCTTCGATTTCTTCTTCTAAACGATCTCTTTGTAAAAGCCATTGACTATAATAGCTAAATTTGGCATTATCTCGGATAATTCCCTGTAAATCAATTCTAAGTTGGTCTTTTTCTATTCTGGTGGCGTTGTCCACTTCTAAGGACTCTAGTTCGGCAATTTGTTGCAGGATAAAGTCACGAGAATTTTGATCTAAACAACGACCACATAGACAACTTTCATCGTCAAGTATTAATTTTAAAACTGCTGTAGAATTAGTTTTAGAAGTGCTTTTTAAGCTAGTAACTTGCAAATCGTCAGCCATTTCCTGCACAAAGTTAATCAGCAAAGGTATCGAAGCTTTTTTTAACCAAGAATCGATAGACTTTTGCAGGTTATCTAACTGAGTTTGTAAACCGATACGCTTTTTCTCTAAGTTATCAATTTCCTCTAATTTTTCTCGTAAACTTTCAATCTGAGCGGCTTTTTCTTGAGCGTCTTGGTAGATAATTATAGCATCTTTTTCGCTATCTTTGGCATTTTTAAGCTGACCTTTTTTAAGATCAATTTCTTCTTCTAAGTCTCGTAATTGTTGCAGCTTATCTGTAAATCTTTGACTGGTTCCCTCTGCTTTATTTAAACGGTTTTCTAATTCTTGTAAGGCTTTTTCTGTATCATCGCGCAGATTTCTTAATTCCGGGATACCCAAAACTTTTTCAATTGCTTCTTTTGCTTCTTTAGTTTGAGTTATCTGGGTATATTGTTCAATTTTTAAGCCATCAAAACAGAAAAAATCTCGAATAGATTTAGGAAGCAATGCTTCGATATATTCCCTAGAGTTACTTCTTATGGTTCCATCTTCATAAAATAATGCTTCCTCTGCGCTGGGATAAAAAGTGCTACCATTAACTTTTAATTTTGCTGTGCGACTGATAAAGTAATTTTTCTCGTTTCTAGTAAAATTTAATTCTACCCGCATTTCTATTGTCGGTGAAGAATCTCCCTTACCTCGATAAAAATAGGTTTTCAGAGTCTCTTTAGATACAATATCTCCCCCATAGAGACACCATAAAATCGCCGTCATCAGAGAAGTTTTACCGTGACCATTATTACCGAAGATAATCTGAATTTTTCTGTCGGGATGCAGATTAAAAGTAATATTTTGACTAGGGTAACATTTCCAATTAGTTAAGCGAATTTGTTTCAGTCTCAAAGTCATAGAGTTTATTTATTGTGAGGAGTCGGTATATTTTTCGATAAGTTTGACAATTTTAGGTGATAGCTGCCGATTTTTTAGAGTAATTTTTTCTACTTCTAAAGCCATGGCTTCCTTGAGCAGTTGGGGAGGTATCTCATATTTTTGTGCCAGTTCTTCAATTTTAGCAGTTATGTCCATGGATTTTCTGGGGGTTAGGGGTTAGGGAGTGGAGATTGTCAAGTCTTAATTCTTATTGGCCAAGAGATACCTTGATGAGGATAAATTTTATAAGATATCTGAGTAGGTAAGGCCATAGTAAGTTATAGCCTTTGTCATAAACATGAAGTATAACCTAATTTGGTATTGACGACTGACTACCCAAAAGGAAAACTTCGTACTTCACCATTAAGATAACTGCTATAAGCTGATCTACTCTCAACCTTATACAAAAACACCATAAAAGCTAAAATAGATAGCTGACAGTGATTCTGAACACAATAGTAATATAGACTAAACCGCCTTGTATTATCGTCTTCTTCTTGATTTTAATACCCTAGAAAACGGGTTAATTGCCTTAACACCCGAACAAAGTCATTATCTTAAAAAAGTTGTTCGTTTAAAATCCCATGACCGTTTTATTGCCCTCAATGGACAAGGACAAGCTTGGTTAGCAGAAATAATTGATAATTCGGCCCATCTTTTAGAAGCGATAAACGAAACCACGGAACTACCAGTACAAGTGAATTTAATGGTAGCAATTCCCAAAAATGGCTTTGATGATATCGTTCGCGCTGCCACCGAATTAGGAGTTTATCGGATTATCCCGCTGCTGACAGAACGGGGTTTAGTTAATCCTAGTCCTCAAAAAATTGACCGTTGGCGAAAAATTGCCCGGGAAGCTGTAGAACAATCAGAAAGACAGATTATTCCCATAATCGAAGAACCACAACCATTTTTAGCCATCCTTAAGCGGGGAGCTAACCCAGGGACAACTTGTTATATTGGTGTTACCCGTAGAACAGTGGACCGGCTACTTTCTCAATTGCAAACATCAACCGAGATAACCATTGCCATCGGACCGGAAGGGGGATGGACGGAGACAGAAATAGAACAAGCGATCGCCGCTGATTTTCTACCTGTATCACTGGGAAAACGGATTTTGAGAACAATTACCGCTCCCTTAGTGGCTCTCGCTATTATTAACGCCTATTTAGACAGCTAATCGACTGGAGTTTCTATGTTCAAAGAAATTGCTGAAGCGCTCGATCGTCAAGACTATCAAACTGCCACCCGTCTTGTCAACGACTTCCAGACCCGAGAAAACGATAACCCCTGGCTGAAATTCTACCAAGCGCGTTTAAACGAAATCACGGGAGAAATCGCCCTAGCAGGGCAAGAATACCGAAAAATGTTGCGATTAACCGCTAATCCTCAACTTATCGCCCAAATTCGTCAAGGAATCGCCCGCTTAGAAGCGATTGAACAGGTGGAAGTTGAACAGCAACAACAACAGCGACAGGCTGCCCTCGAAAAAGCCAAAACCAACCCTAGTAATCGAGAAATGGGGCTTTTAATGCTTGAACCGGTGGCTAACGCAGAAAAACAGCCCTTAGCTCTAAAATTTGCCCAAATATTTAAAATAGATGCCTATAACGCCCGCTTACACATCCCTAGTCGTTCGTGGCGCTTGTATCGAGTCGGGGCGATGGCCGAATTAGCAGTATATGTTCACGACTTGCGAAAAGAAGGAATTCCCTGTTTTTGCCAGCCAATTAAAGCGATTAATCAGCCTAGGGTCTATTTAGCTCGATATTTCCAGGCTATCCAACCAGAAGCCACCCTAGTCTATCAATCTTCCCACGGCCTAACCGCAAGTATAACTTTTGATTGGTCAGAAGTTACCGCCGTGGTAGAGGGAATCTTGCCGATTTTTGGGGAATGTGTCGATAGGGATGCGCGCCGCCATCAAGTGAGAAAAATTAGTATTCTTGATTATGCCCAGATTATTGATCTACATTTGAAAAAACAGGATTTAATTATCCGTATTTGCGATCGCCATTACCACTTTCAAGCGGGGATTACTTTTTCCGACCACCAACAAAGTCGGGAAAGACAGACCAGCAATCGAGATAACTGGAATCATTTCGCTTCTTACCTAAAACAACAACTAGCAGCAGTTCCCCTGTGGTCAGATTTTCCAGCTTTTGCCGAAACCACCGCCGATTTTTACGAATTACTGCCTATGGTCAATCCCCATTTGGACTTATTACGCATTGAAGACACCTACTGGGACACCGCCTTTCAACTCTATAGCGCCCTTATCTTCCTCGAAAAAACTCCCCCTACCGCAACTTTATGACCCCTAGTAGCCCTTCTAACCCCTCTTTCGACTGGTTTAACCCTTCGCCCCAGCAAGACAGCGATTTACTGGCACAAATCGGCTTTATCCCCGGTTTCAAAGAATTTCTGACCCTGCGACAGGTTCACGCCTTGGAACACGCCACCGTCTGGGTATTAAGCGAAATGGCTGCCCGTCGTCAATCGCCTTTTGACCATTCCCCCGCAGATAACGAGGCCCTGGGGGGACTGTCCACCGATAGGGGTTTTTATCTCTACGGACAGATTAATACTAATGAACTGCGAATCGCCGCCAAACAAGCACTCCATCGTCTCAAAAATGGCGAGGGGCAATTGGCATTACATCCGCGTTGTGGCACCAATTTATCGGTAACTTTAGCCTTAACCGCTGGCTTAGTCTTAGGAACTCATCTTCTCTTACCCAGAGGTCCGATTTCTCAGTTATTAGGCTTAGGTTTAGCCACCGCCGCCGCTTTTCAAATCGGGCCAGATGTGGGAATGTCGGCCCAAAAATACCTGACCACGGCTATTCCCTTTAACTTAACAATCGTTAACATTGCACCAAAGGCAGACCTATGGGGACGTTCGGGGCATTTCGTCCAAACAGAGTGGCAAGATTTGCAATAAAACTTAAAGTAAAAACCCTTTCGGCAAACTCGCTCTGATTGTAACCTGTTAACTAAACCCTAAAAAAAAACAACAGCTATGCCTGGAATCGAACGCGGAGCCAAAGTTAGAATCAAACGTAAAGAGTCTTACTGGTACAACGATGTAGGAACCGTAGCCAGTGTTGATAAAAGTGGTATCCACTATCCCGTTATCGTCCGTTTTGACACTGTTAACTACCACGGTTTTAGTGGTAGCGCCAGTGGACTGAATACCAATAACTTCGCTGAAAGTGAATTGGAACTCGTTAAGGCTGCCCCCGCTAAGAAATAAAGCTGAGTAAAATTCGGCCTATCATCACCGACTGACTGACGGGAATTCTCTCTTGTTGGTCGGTTTTTTTATAGCTATCAGTTATCAGTTATCAGTTATCAGTTATCAGTTTACTGATATTACATTTTGGGCGCACGCAATGCGCCTCTACCATATAAAAACTGACTAATAAATTATCTAAAAGTCGCTTGAACCTTTAGCCAATAAGAGTTAATTAGTTTAATTATCCTAGATAAGTGGCTGGTTATAATTAAATTAAAAATGGATTTTAGGTTCGATCCCCCCCGCCCCCCTTAATAAGGGGGATGCCGATAGGCGGGGGGATCTGAAAGTTTTTAATACCTACCTACTTAAGTTCCTAAATGGCGAATGCTTGACAAAATATATCAAATAATTTATAATATTAGATAACCAAAAATCATGATAATGTGCTATGGACATAATCGGTTTTGAGGTGTTTGAAAAATAGTTTTTCAGTAATCAAATCTGGAATTTATGAGCATTTTAGAACTGATAGAAAAAAGACTAGAAGAAAACTTTGCCCTCCACGAACAATACCTAAACCCCCAGATGGTCAGGGTACTAAAAACGATCGGCTACGATCGCCACTAGGTTAAAGCCCAAGGTGCATACCTATTCGACAATCACGGGGAAAAGTATCTGGACTTACTGAGTGGTTTTGGTGTTTTTGCCCTCGGACGCAATCACCCCAAGATCGTGCAAGCTTGACAAGAGGTATTGACGGCAGCATTGCCCAATTTAGTCCAATTGGATGCTTCCATCCTAGCGGGATTGCTGGCCGAACGGTTAGCAGCGATCGCACCTCCCAGATTAGAACGAGTTTTCTTTGCTAATTCCGGCACAGAAACCGTCGAGGCTGCCAATGAACTACCCCACCGCAAGCGGACGGGGTATCAGAATCAAAATAGACTCAATTGTAGATTTTGGTGTAGCTGCAGGTATTCTTTATCTTGTTCTTTTACATATCTCGCTATCATACCTTCATCCCCATGCTTTCCTACCGTACTTGCGTAATATCCATCACTCCAAAACTCTCCTCCCCACAACTGCTTTTTCACTTGAGGACACTTTTTGAAAATTTCTCTCCCCGTTATACTTTTAATCATTGTCACTATCCTTGTCACACTATAGGTCGGTACTGATTGCACCAGAAAATGCACATGATCTTTATCCACTCCAATTTCTACAAACTTGATCTCGTATCGTTTTTCCATCTCTAGACAGACTTCTTTCAACAGGCTATCTACCTGTTCGTCGAAAACGGCTTGACGATATTTGGCTGGGAACAATAAATGATATAGCAAAACACTTACATTATGGCTCTTATGGATGTATTCACTCATTTTTCTATTGTACGCCGCGAGCGGCGGGGAATTAGACCCGAAGAGATTAAATTCAGCCGCTACGCCACCGGACGCAGCCAAATTGTTTACTGTCAGGGAGGCTACCACGGGTTAACCATGGGTTCCCTTTCCGCCACCGGCGATCCCCATTATCGCCAGGGATTTGGACCATTTGTCGCCGATTTTGAGGAAATTCCCTTCGGCGATCTGGCTGCGCTCGAAAAAGCTCTGATTAACCAAGAAGTAGCGGCTTTTATTACCGAACCGATCCCAGGTCACGGGGTGAGAATTCCCGAACCGAACTATCTCCCCGCAGCGGCTGCCCTTTGTCGTCGTTACGGCACTCTTTTTGTGGCCGATGAAGTGCAGACCGGTTTGGGCCGGACCGGCAAAATTTGGGCAGTGGAACATTGGGGGGTAGAACCGGACATTTTATGTGTTGCCAAGGCTCTTTCGGGCGGTTTTGTGCCAGTGGGAGCGGTTCTCTGTCGTCGCTGGATCTTCGATCGAGTCTTTGATCGCATGGATCGTTCTGTGGTGCACGGTAGCACTTTTGGTAAAAATAATCTGGCCATGGCCGCCGGTATTGCCACTTTACAGGTGATTGAGGAGGAAAAATTAGTCGAGCGAGCGGCTGTAATCGGTCAACAAATTATCGCAGAACTACAGCCCCTCGTAGATCAGTACGAATGTTTGCGAGAAGTGCGGGGATTGGGTATGATGATGGCCTTGGAATTTGCCGAGCCGAGCAGTTGGTCACTAAAAGCCGCCTGGAAAATGCTAGAAACCGCCAATAAAGAGCTATTTTCCCAGTTAATCGTCGTTCCCCTCTTTACCCGCCATCAAATCCTCTCGCAGGTTTCCGGCCACGGCATGAATATCATCAAGTTTATCCCCCCTCTCACCCTCTCCGATGAGGATTGCCGTTGGCTTGTCACCGCCGTTAAAGATGTGGTCGCTGATGCTCACCGCCTACCTGGGGCCGCTTGGGAATTCGGCAAAACCTTGGCCAGCCAAGCTATCCGCCAAAAAAACGCTAAAAAATAGTTAATATGTCCAGTTTGTTTCATCCCCTCTGCGGTAGCAACCTTAGCACTCTCCTTCATTTATTTTTGACCAATGGCGGCATCGATCGCCCCAATTTGGCCCCAGCAACCCTGGCCCTGGCAGTTACCCTGGCGCGACTGCCTTTTTCTACCCTAGAACGAATTTTAATCACAGGGTTTTATGAGCGCAGGGTGCGGGTAAAAGCACCCATTTTTATTGTCGGCTATTGGCGCAGCGGCACGACCCATCTGCACAATTTACTCGGTCAATCGGAGCATTTTGGCTATATTTCGCCCCTAGCGGTGGGATTACCCTGGGATATCCTCGGTATCGTCCGCTTATTTCAACCGCTGCTAGAATTAGCCCTACCGAGCGATCGCCATGTGGATAACGTTGCCGTTACTCCCGATTCACCCCAAGAAGATTCGATCGCCCTGGCCAGCATGATCCCCCTTTCCTACTACCATGGTTTATACTTTCCCCAACGTTTTCAGTATCATTTCCAGCGAGGGGTTTTTTTTCAGGGCTGCAGCGAGAAAGAAATCGCTACTTGGCAGCGTTGGCATACTCATCTATTAAAAAAAGTTTCCATCCATCAAAGAGGCAAACAATTACTAATCAAAAACTCCGTTTATACGGCACACATCGCCAAATTGCGAGCTATCTGGCCCGATGCTAAATTTATTCATATCTACCGCAATCCCTATCTAGTTTTTCCCTCAACCCGTCACTTTTTTACCCGCATCCTACCGGAACTAGCACTACAATCCTACGATAATTTATCTATTGATGTCATCGAGCAGACAATTCTGAAAAGTTATCCCCCAATGCTCAATTCTCTCCTGGGAGATAGTGCCGATTTACCCGCCGATAGTTTTGTAGAAATTCGTTTTGAAGATTTAGAAAAAGAACCCCTAGCACAAATCGAGAAAATCTACGATCAACTGCAACTTCCCGACTTAAAAATATCTATGCCTCGCTTTGAGAAATATATCAGCAGTCTGCAAGGATATAAAAAAAATAATTATACCCCAGACCCAAAAGCGATCGAGTTAGTCGAATCTCATTGGCTACCATTTATTCAACGTTGGAACTATTTTTAGTCATAAGTTATCAGTTATCAGTTATCAGTTATCAGTTATTAGTTATAATTCATAATTTAATATGAAATATCTTAAATTTATCTTTCTGGGTTTAGGTTTTGTTTTACTAGGGATAATTTTACGTCAAACAAATCTGCAAGAAGTGTGGCAACAAATCACCCTAGTCGGTTGGTGGGGAATGACATTAGTAATTATTTTTTATTTCCTAGAATTCCTCACCGATGTTTTTACTTGGCAACTAACTTTTAAAAGCATTCCTATCCAACCTCAATGGACAATTCGCCTATTATTAATTTACATGGTAGGGGCAGCCTTTAATCGCGTGACTCCCTTCGCTTCTTTGGGAGGAGAAGGTTTTAAAGCAGTGATGTTGAAAACTCACTATCAGATTAGCTATAAAGAAACCAGTGCCTCGATTATTCTGACCAAGACATTAAATACTGCTTCCCTTGTCTTCTTTGCAATTATCGGTTTTTTTCTGCTCCTAGCTTCCCCAAAATTCTCCAATTCTTTTAAAACTTTTACCGGATTAAGTCTCGCTATATTCTCCAGTTGTATCCTGATATTTTTCTTGATTCAGCGATTCCGTTTATCCTCCCGAATAGTTAATCGATTAGGTCATTCTTTTTTAGGCGATCGCCTAGTTAAACCTTTAGAAAATCTTCGCAGTGTCGATGATCGTTTAGGGGAATTTTACCGGAATCTGCCACTATTTAGAAATGGCTTGATCGTCGGTTTTCTCAATTGGCCTCTCGGAGTTTTAGAAATCTATGTTTTAATGCAGTTTCTCCAACATCCGATTAGTTTTGCCGATGCTTGGTTATTTGATTCTGTTGCCCAATTAGTGCGCGCTGGAACCTTTTTTATTCCCGCTAATATCGGTACTTTAGAAGGTTCTTTAGTGCTGCTGGGTGCTTCCTTAACCGGCAGTCTAGAATTAGGTTTAGCGATTTCCGTAATTCGCCGGGTTAAAGATGTTCTCTGGATTATATTAGGTTTATTGATCTGGTGGTTATTTTCCCTAAGACCAACTTTACCCGATCGCCCTTCAAAATAATCTCCATCAGTCAACTCCCGATTATTCATCCTGTAATTTTTCGCGCACATTGCGAACAATCCGCGATAATTCACTCTTTTCATCGACGCTAATTTTAGTTGGAGAACCACTAATAATCCGCTCGTAATTGCGGAAAGAATCCTTGATATCGGCCCCGTCCTGACTGATAGTATATTCACGAATCCCTTTATCGTGCCAAGAACCGCGCATCTTAAAGACGTTAATCGCTCGCGACATTTCGCCGCGAATTTCCACATACTGCAACATTAGAATCGTGTCGGTAATCGTAGAAATATGGGATTCGGTGATCGAGTGCGCTCCCATAAATTGGTCGGTAGTATTGGTGAAAAATCCCGTAATTTCCTCCTGTTTGGCGTATCCTGTCACCCCGATCACAAATTGCCGAAAAGCATTATTTGTCACCCCGCGCGCGAGCGCCGATAGAGAATCAATAGCAATACGAGAGGGTTTAAATTCCGAGATTTCCGACTTAATCATCTGTAAATGGTCTTCTAATCCCGCCGATTCGGGGTAAGAACACAATAATTTTAATAATCCCTTGCGTTCCATCTCCTCAAAATCGATCCCCCAAGAAGAGGCATTTCGGGACAATTGGGCGCGAGATTCTTCATAAGCGAACAAAATTGCTCGCTCACCGCGCCGACAGCCTTCTTCCAGAAATTTACTGACTAAGAGAGTTTTACCCGTACCTGTTGCTCCTGTAGCCAAAATAATCGAATCCTTGAAAAAACCGCCTCCACACATATCATCGAGGGTTTTTACTCCCGAAGAAATGCGGACATTAGAAGAGCGCTGAGTTAAACGCATGGCTCCGAGGGGGAAGATATTAATGCCATCATTGGTGATAGTAAAGGGATATTCGCCTTTCATGTGGGTTGTTCCCCGTAATTTGAGGATTTCTGCGGTTCTGCGTCGCCTTTCTCCCTCTAGCACGTTCCGCATAATTACCACATTATCAGAGACAAATTCCTCTACACCAAAACGGGCCACCGCTCCGTATTCTTCGATACGTTCCGTGGTCATAATTGAAGTCACTCCTAATAATTTTAACCGGGCCACGAGCCGAAAAATTTCTCGCCGCACCACTGACACCGCTTCGTACTGCTGAAAAACAGCAGTTACAGAGTCAATTGATACCAGTTTGGCTTTATATTTGGTAATTGCGTACTGAATGCGCTCGATCAGGGCCGAAAGATCAAAACTACCCACCACCTCTTGACCTTCCGGATCCGGAGAAGCATCGAGAATAAATAACTTACCCTGGTCAATTAATTCTTCTAAATCCCAACCAAAACTATAGGCATTTTGGATAATATCGGTGGGAGATTCTTCAAAAGTAACAAACAGGCCTGGATAGTCAAAATACTTGATCCCGTGGTAGAGAAATTGAACGGCAAGCAGGGTTTTTCCCGTGCCAGAAGTGCCACTCACTAAGGTAGTTCGCCCCAGGGGTAAACCACCGTGAGTGATCTCATCAAAGCCTTCAATTAGGGTTCTAATTTTGCGAACACCTTTCGGTTTAATCGGTGGATTCAATTGGCTATTAGAGTTAGATTGAGTCATTATTTATCCAGCGAATATTTAAAGAGTAGGATTTTTATCTAATTTTTCCACAGAAACATATCAAGCCTGACTAGACACTTTACACCATCTTGATTTCCATTGACTCTTGACTTTCTCATAGAGGTACTAGATTAGGCCCCGATCATTTCTCCTTCAATAAATATAACCCGTCTAATCACCTATGGCCGAAGACCTAGCTATCATTTTCTCGTTCACGAATTTCCTCGTACAGTAAGTCTAAACCGATCAGAACCTTCTCTCGATCGGACAAATCACCGATAATTTTCCGCACCGGGGGAGGGAGGACTTTCGCAAGGGTAGGAGTGGCGAGAATCTTGTCTTCCTCCGCTAGTTGCGGGTTTTTCAGCACGTCAATCACCTTGAGCGCATACACTCCCTGAAATTCCTCTTCTAGGATATTTTTCAGGGTTTTCAAGGCACGCACGGAGTTGGGGGTATTCCCGGCGACGTACAGTTTTAAAACATAGGTTTTTTTAAAGACGCTCATAGGTTAGAATCAAAAGGGCTTGGGATACGAGTTCATCGCTATTTTTCTGGGATATTTTAATCTATTCCCAATATTGACACTCCCATCGCACTCAAGCGAGGGATTCTTAGTTCAACGAGTCCACTTAAATTAGATGCCTTGCGTTATCCAACCCAGAGGTGGTTCTCTCCCTAAGCGTTACTTTTCGTATGCCCTACGATAGTTGTATTTCTACAAAGTTTGCTTGAATTGAAACGTTAGCTTCAAATACTGCTTTGTCTAGTTCCTGCAAAGATTTTACCTACTCACAGGTGAGAAACTAGAACTATTGAGTAGAACCCTATATCTTTGATTGTCAAGGTGCAGATAGCGTAGTGGTTAGACTACAGGGGTTTTTAGAGCGGTTGATTACCCTATCCGCTATACTCATATAGTAGCTATTTGGCCTGAGTAGGTCAAGACCCTTAAAAGAAGAAGTTATTCGAGATTTTTTCAGGATACTGGACACTTATTTTTAATCGTGCTTCGTGTCACTGAGCCTGTGGAAGTGCTGTTTTATATTGGCGCTTGGTTTCATCCCGTCGCACTAAGTGCTTCGGGTCTTCACCCCGACATTTGAGATAAATCATCAGGGATATCCTCGCGAGGTATGGAACGACGGTACATTTCCCCCAAGTGAGCAAGGATATCAATGAGAGCGAGACGATAATCTAGGAGAATTTCCTCACTTCTGCCTTCTAATTTTAACTGTTGGGAAAATTCATCCATTAACTCCATGTGAATTTCCAGAATTTGCGACACTGAGAGATCGGTAAAAAAGACATTATTAACCAACTCATCGATCGCTTGATTAATCGGATAATCCTGTTGGAAGTAATTTAAAATAATCTCCCGATAATCTCTTCTTAATTCCCGCAGTAATTCGTTTTTTTCCTCCGGGGCAAGATGGCGATAGAATAGCTGCGGGTTGCGTTTGTAGTAAACACCTAAATAGCCGAGTCTTTCTTTTAATTTTTCCGCTAAACGGCGCTGTTGTAGGAGGAGAAAACTGTGATTATTTTCCACGGGATTTGGTTGGTTAACAATCGTGGTAGGTTCGGAAAAAGAGCAATTAGGAGCTAAATGGAGAAATCGAGCGATCGCTTGGTCGATGACCGAGGTGATGCTGTCTAATTCCTTGACGGTAATTTGTAATTCGGCACTATGATAGAGACAGGTGGGAGAGTCATTCGTCTCGGCAGTGATGTTCTTGTCAGCGACAATGATCACTACTGGCAGTAAAATCCCCCCTTCGTAGAGTTGATTAAAAGTCGGCTGTAGGGAAGGATGAGAGACCACCAGCAAACAATCGATTTTTTCCTTCTCTGCCTCGATATTAGCCAGTAATTCGCTAGAAGAAGACCCTAGGGTTAGATTATAGCGTTCATTAGCCAATAAAGCCGTCAAAGAATTAACCAGCCCCGGAGGTGAACTCACTCCCGTCAAGGGTGGGTCCGTTGGGACAAAAGCATAAATAGTCAGTCTCGGAGGCAACGTTTTCTCACCCGCAAGGTAGATAGAAAATAACAAACTATAGGTTAGGCTTTCTCTGTTGAGAAGACAACCCCCTCGCCATCAGATCGGGGAAGTTAAAGTTAACTTTGCTTTTTGGCAGTGGGTATTGTAGTTAATTGTAATCAATGGGGAGGTCGTCTAGATGAGCAAGCGTCATAATCAAGGTAGATTCAAGTTCTAGGACTACTAATAGTTTGGCCATCAGTTTGTTAATTATGCCCTAAAGTTACCGCCACCGCCCACCCAATTATCCCCATGCCTAGCGTTACCCTCAGCCTCCATCACTTTCATCAATCCGTCACTGCCTGTGAATTAATTATTGACCGGGCAAGTCTTTGCGATTTAATTAATACGGGCAATCCAGAAGCGATCGTGGTGGTGGATGAGCGGTATTGTCCCCTAGGACTGATTGAGAGTCAAACCCTGATTGCTTATCTCCTCTATCAACAACAGCACCCCGAAACCAGAAACCCCTCCTCCAGCTGCCTGGATCTGAGCGGTTGGCTGCGTCCGATTATCCCTCTTAACGCTCGCATGGCCGTAAGTGAGTTTCTGGCAACCCTGACGGGAGAAGCGCTCGCCTTCGTCCCCATTTTAGTGGATGCTCAGGGCAAACTGTTAGGACGCTTAGACACGGGCAAACTTCTCCAATTTTGTCTCGGGTGCTCGATTCTCGATGATCCTCCCCCGCAGCCCCGCATCAGCGATCGCAATTCCCTCCCCCGCAGCGATCATCCTCTGGAATTTCTGGAACAATTACCGCTGCCGCTGCTGCTCTACAGTCCAGAAGCGGGAATTTTATACCAAAATCAGGCTTGGTGTCAACAAATCGGGGCGGCTTTCCCCGCTAATATCGATAACTTTCCCTTTGCTTTGGTTAATGACCCCTTAACCCGCCCATCCCCCACCCCCCCCCTGTTTCCCCAGCGTCTAGAAACGGTGACATCGGGTTTAGCCAAGACTTGGCGACTGTTGTCCGTGCCGTTAAATTGGGCGGATAATTATCCCTTGCTCGAGAAAGCTTCGGGACTGTGGTTACTGTTGGCCACCGATATCACGGAACAACAGCAATATTGTCAGGAATTAGCGGTTAAAAATGCCGATTTAGTCCATTTAAATCGTCTTAAGGATGAATTTCTCGCCTGTGTCAGCCATGAGTTTAAATCGCCCCTCACCGCCGTGATCGGTCTCTCCAATCTGCTGCGGGAACAAAAAATCGGTGAACTTAACCCCCGACAGTCGAAATATGCCGATTTAATCTATCGCAGCGGTCGCCAGTTGATGGCTCTGGTCAATGATCTCCTCGATTTAACCCGCTTGGAGACAGGACAACTAAAATTAACTTTCACTAGAGTCAAAATCGATCGCCTCTGTCAACGGGTGTACGATATCATCGTCGATAAGTATCCCCAACGTCTCGATCTCCCCGGCAGCTATCGTCTTGACATTGAATCAGGGTTAGATTATGCCCTGGCCGATGAAGCCCGTTTACAACAGATGTTAGTGAATTTGTTAGATAATGCGGTTAAATTCACCATTGATGGCGGTAATTTCGGCATTAAAGTCAATCGTTGGGAAAATTGGCTGGCTTTTACCGTCTGGGATACGGGGATCGGTATTCCGGAAGAATCCCAGCATCTGATTTTTCAGAAATTCCAACAGCTAGAAAGTCCTTTCACCCGTCAATTTGAGGGTGCAGGTTTAGGTTTAGTCCTCAGCCAAAAATTAGCGCGCTGTCACGGTGGCGATCTATCCTTTGTCTCCAAGGACCGGGAAGGCAGTCAATTCACTTTACTGCTGCCGGTTCATCCCCAAGCTGCCGAGCAGGAGTCCGCCACTCCCCAGCGTCTGGTGTTAGTGGTGGAAGCTAATCCCCAAGTGATCGAACAGTTTGTCGATCGCTTGAGTGAATTGGGATTAAAAGCGATTATCGCTCGTAGCGGCACTGAGGCGATCGAAAAAGCCAGGCAGTTAAAACCCCGTTGTGTTTTTCTCAATCCCAATCTACCCCTGTTGTCCGGTTGGGATGTGTTAACGCTGCTGAAATCCCATCCCCAAACCAAAGATATGAAAGTTATTGTCACCGCCGCTGATTCTGAGCGCAACCGCAGTCAACAGCAAGGGGCCGATAGTTTTCTGGTTCCGCCGATCACATCGGCAGCTCTGCAAGCTTGCCTGAATCTGACCGTTTCCCCCATTCCTAGCCGCAAACGGCGCACTGCTCCGACTCTGCTGCGTTTACACGGCCATTATGCCCCCAATTTCTCCGATTTATCTTCCTTTAGCTGGATTTGGAATAATCAATTAGTTCGGGAGAATTATCGTTTTATTGAGGCCGATAGTTGCGAACAGGCGGAACTTTTAGCTGGTGTCTGGGAGGTGGACGCTATCTTAATCGATAGTTCGATCGCAGAAGATTTATACTCTTATCTGCAAACCTTGAGCGAGTCGCAAACCCTAGCTAATTTACCCCTAGTCACCCTTGATGTGGCTGTCACCGAGGTGGCCAATCAAATCCCCGGTTTAGCCGTTTTTCCCTGTTTGGCCCCCCCGACGGAAAACCGCATCGAACAGCTATTAAAGGTAATCGAGACTGCTGATCTGGCTTTTTCTGGCCACTTGAGCGGCGATCGCGTCCTGTAGGGGCGAAGCATTCGGGCATAACCTATCGGTGAAACCGGAGATTTTCTATCCGAATGCTTCGCCCCTACTTTTTGCCGCAAACCCTAAATAGCTGAAAATTTGTCAAAACGTCGTGCTTTGCTTACCTCATAAGCGATTAAAGGTAACAAAACAAAGAATTAGATTCGGAGAATGAATCAGATCTAGGGAAGTGGGGAAGTGGGGAGAAACTCTTTTCAGTGATCTGTTGACAATTTTTCAGTGATCTCTTGACAAATAGGGAATTATGTGTTGACAGAGGAAAAATTTGCTGTTAGCATTACGATAATTATTCATACATCCACTTTACCTCTGTGGGAGTCTATACAGATGACAAAATTACTCAGATTTACCATTCCTAGCGCTGCTGCTCTGGCCGTCGCCACTGCCTTAGGCCTCGCCACTGCGCCAGCCCAGGCGGCTGCTATGGTAACCTATAAGGGCTGTACAAGTACCTCATTCTGTACACTCACCGAGCTCATTAACGGTGGTTCCATCACAGTTGATGAGGACGGAAATGGCACAATTGAGAAAACCTTCGCCAATTGGGGTAATTACGATTTTATGCCCTCCGGAGCGGGCAATACTCTGTCCGATCCCGCAAGCAACATTCGAGTGAGTGCAACCGGCACTTACATTCCTGGTGTCTCTGGTAGTGCTACTCTCAATTACACTGTTGTTAATAATGCCCTGAAGTTAGCACCGACACTTCCGGCGGGTAATGCCCTCTCGTGGAGTGCTGTTGTTGACTTCACGTTCGATATCACATCCGCTGAATATGTCCCAATCACTGAACAGATAGATAAGCTAACAGGTGCGGCAGTTGTTGGTCCCACTTCTGGAGTGACAAGTTACGCATCTTTCAATAGTACCACGTTGGTCTCCGACGGCACGTCGATGATGACTGACACTATTCCATTGAGTCCACCAATGACAACGTCGATGATCGGGAACACATTAGACCTCAGAGCTCGCCGGATTAGAATTCCAGCGGCTTCGGCTGTTGTGGGTACGTCCGAAATTACGAGTTTCTCACAAACCTTCACCCAGGTGGTTATTCCCGAACCGGGTACTGTTGTTGGACTGCTGGTTGTTGGTGGCTTAGGTCTGGCGATGAAACGTAAGCAACAGGGATAACTGAGCTTGGCTTCAGGACAACTTTGAGCAGAGACATCGTAGCTGCTTGCATTGAAACTCCGTCCTTTGGGGGCGGTTTTTAATTAGGGTATGCTGAACGAACCCGCGTCAGTCCCCACAGGAGAAACTTTTTCAGCCAACCCTAATTGGGGTTATACTTTAGACGTTCATAATCTGAGATTTATTAAACTTCTGAAATCGTAGAGTCAGCAAGGAATCCAGTTCTTTTTTATGTTTCAGATGGGCATCATTCAGACATTCATAAATAGCTGAAGAAAAGTCAGAAAAGTTCTCATAATATTTACCATATAAACATTTCTTTTTGACAAAT
>NZ_JACJSW010000047.1:0-17295 GCF_014698375.1 Microcystis flos-aquae FACHB-1344
GCCATTTTCAAGGGGAAAATGTACCCAGTAGCGTCTTTTCAATTTTTTCTGAGAAGCGACCTGCAGTAAGGGTTTTGTTGATTTTTTAGTATTTCTGTATGGGGGAAGTCCAGTAATTAGGGTCTGCTGAAAAAGTAGGGGCAATTCATGAATTGCCCCTACTGCTTTTAACTTCTTAGCAAGTTTAATTAATGGAAACCCAATATTGACGCTAAATAGAACCAACAGCCAGACTCAAAGCTTTTAACTTCTTAGCAAGTTTAATTAATGTGAAGCTAACGATTAGTGAATAAAAAATCTCCTACTTTAATTTTCTAAGGAGATTTTTTTACTAATAAAGGTGAGAGATAAGATTTTGTTTTTTCTAGATTACATAATATTGTGGAGGGGGTTCAGGGTGTTTGCTACCGATAGTTAAAGTTTTTGAGGTAGCATCTTTTGAGAGCCAATAAAATCTAACATTATCTTCTTCTGGTTTAACTTTTTTTTTGACTTTTTCATAAAGTTCTCGCATTTCCGCTAAAGATAAAAAGCACTCAAACACAGAAAACTGTACTCTTTTACCGTATCCTTCCAGAAAGTTAGATAATTTAGTGCGTCTTTTATTGTCAGGAATATCGTAAACAATTAATACTAACATTAGGAGGCTCGAAAGAAAGGTTCATAGGCTATAGATGACAGCAAGCTACGTTTATACAGCCGAATTTGTAATTGAATGGCTTCTCGGTAAGAAATCTGAGATGAAATTTGAGAGTGGGTAACTTTTTCAGTCATTCGCTTCTCAAATTGATTCAAGAATAGTCGTCTCCCCTGTTCAGTTAAATAGATTCCTGGCTTTTCAGTTAAAGATTCAAAATCTTTAGATTTTAGGATAGATTGGTTAAATAAAGTTAACATTAAACTATCAACAATGGGCGACCGAAATTCTTCCATTAAATCGAAAGCTAAATAAGGTTTTTTCTTTTCACCATAATGAAAGTTACCCAAATAAGGAGAAAGACCTTCAGCAATAATTAAACTGAGAACATTGTTAAATAAAAGAGTGTAGCCAAAGCTTAAAAGAGCATTGACTGGATCAGTTGGAGGTTGACGATGACGTTGAGAAAAATTAAAGTCTGGGTTGATTATTAATTGTCCCAAAGCGGAAAAATAGCGAGCAGCACTAATCCCTTCGTAACCTCGTAAACTGTCAATATTATCTACCAACTTTAAAGCTTCAAGATCGGTATTAATCCCTGAAATTGCTTGTTCAATATCTAAAATATTGCGCTGACGATTTAATCTTAGTAATAATTGTTTAGAATTGATTAACTTGCCTCGAACAATAGCTTTGGATGTATTCAATTGAAATTGGTGATCATTCTGGTGTTGAAACTGTAGTAATTCCACATTCAAATTAGATGCTTCTTTACTCCAAAGGTGTCCTTTATATCGCCCAGAAAGACTGAGGAACAAGACAGTAATTCGTGATTCTAAACAGGTAGCGATCGCTGGAGTAGATAAATTAATATTGCCAAACAGAAGAATTCTTTCCACATCTCGAATGGGGACTTCTATTTTATCCTTGTCTGGTACATGAATAAGAAACCGAAACTGTTCTTTCAACAAGCTTGTTCCCTGTTCTAGTAAATATAATGTAGCCATTGTCTGATTCCAAACATTTTTTTGAGGACGTGGCGCAACTTGTATTTGTTGTTGCTTTGGATTGGAAGTATTAGTGAGGGTTTTAATTTCCACAGAAGACATGATTAATTGCTGAGATATTTCTTCTTTTTCTGGTTGTAACTCTTCTGCGTCTGAACTTTTTTTTTTCCAGTTGATAAATATTCGCCGACTCTCTGTGTTTTCCGATCTCCTTGTTTTTTCTTGGGTTTATCTACAGGAAAGATAGCATTTTCTAAAAAGCCATGACCTAAAAAACAAAACCCGTGTTCAAAGTCAGTAATTTGGGTTTTATCACGATTAATATTGAGCTTAAGAGAATCAAGTAGATCAACAACTTCCGAGTAAGCTTGTCTAATTCTTTCTTGAGTACGAGCTAAAATTAAAAAATCATCTGCATAGCGTACTAATTTAATATCCGAATTAGCAATAGTGTGATCAAATTTATCTAAATAAATATTAGCAAGCAAAGGAGAAATAACCGAGCCTTGAGGTATTCCTTTCTTTGGTAAATTCAATCCTTGCTCGCTTAATATGCCTGAAGAAATCCAAGCTTTGATCAGACATAAAATACCAGGGTGATCGATATATTGACGTAATTGGACAAGCAATATCTGATGATCGATATTATCGAAATACTGAACGATATCTGCATCTAACACCCATCGATATCCGAGATCACGCCAATCAGCGACTTTTTCTACCGCCTGAATATAAGATAGATTAGGACGATAAGCAAAACTACAAGGAGAAAAATGAGGTTCAACCAGAGGAGCAAGCACATTTAAAAGAGCTTGTTGAACAATTCGTTCTCTAACGGTTGGAATTCTTAATTCTCGCCATTTACCTCCTTCTTTAGGAATTTTGACTTGTTTGTAAGGGTGAGGGCAATAAGTGCTATTAGCGACTGCTTCTCTTAATTGAACAAGATTAAAATCTTGATTTTGAGCAAAATCATCAATGGTTTCAGCGTCAACTCCCGCACAACCGTTATTTTCTTTGACTTTCAACCAAGCTTGTTGGAAGTTAGACAAATTGAGAAAGTCGTTAACGATGGTTATCATCAGGCAAATCCCAAGAAAAATAGAATCAAGATAATTCTATAAATCTCTCGGAATGACCTCTTTCCCTAATCAATGCCTTCCTTATTCGGATAGAGACTGGAGTTTAGAATAAAGCCACTCAAGAGTAAGCTAGGTAAGGACTTGAGAAATTGAAGACTCTTCTAGGTTGTGTGTGAGGATGGTATAATAATAATACAGAACAGGAGGTGGGTTATCTGGATAAATTTTAATCAACTCCTCAATTTATCAAATGTAACAGGTTCTTCGGTTTGTGGTATGCAATGGGGGAGAGTTATAAGAGATAGAACTCTTATAGAGAAAGATATTTAGCGATTTTTGTTTTGTCAATTGTTTTTATCTAGAGCGAACTAATCAATTAAGTCTGTTGCCAGATAAGGATTTAGTCAATTTATGCCCTCTGATCGAATCATACCAAGTAACGAAGAACCATATTTCTGAAACAGTTGAGGTTATTAGTAAAGCCAGACCCGTTTACATCAACGAGGCATAACATCGTTGAGAGAGAGTTGAAGATCGGGAAAAATAGGAGAGGAAATCAGTTCTCCCAAACGGTATTGTTGTTGCCGATAAACTTCATCAAGTAGTTGGCAGACGGTAAAAGTGGGTTGTTTGGGTTTGCCGATAAAGGCAATTCCTCCTAATCCGCGATAATCGACGATCCAATATTCAGGAATTCCAAAAAGCGCGTATTCTTCCACCTTACGAGCGTAATCGGTCTCCCAATTGCTACTGACCACCTCGACAACTAATTGAATCGATCGGGGTAGGGTAATTACAGGTTCTTTGTCCCACAGGGGTTCTAGGGCGAGAACGGTCTCATCGAGAACGACAACATCGGGACGACGAGCCGTGGCCGCGTCGGTAAAAGGGCGGATCAGACAGGTTCGGGGAATTAACCAAGGTTTTCGCGCTTTAATTAAAGCCATACCGATGTGGGTCGCTATTTTACCGCTAACCGTTTCATGCGGCCCGGTCGGTTCCATATCGATTAATTCTCCATCGGCTAATTCATAGCGAAATTCATTGCCATATTTTTGCAAAAAATCCTCGAATATCAGAGGTTTTTGGGATAGGTAAGTCATCTGCACTCCCGATGGCAAAGCCCCTCAAAATAACGATTTGTAATTAGTTGAATTATATCCCAATTTTCAAGTCAATTTTAGCATCGGCGGGCATCCCGGGTTTAGCGTAGGTTTCCGACTGATCGATCGCTAATCTGACACCAAACACTTGCCGGACGCGATCTTTTTGGAAGTAAATATTTTCGGGAGTAAAGGCAGCTTTTAGATCGATCGCACTAACTTTAGCAGCTAAGGGGCGATCGGGATCGGAGTCGAGAAATACCTGTGCTGGTTTGCCCACATAAATTTTGCCGATGTCCCCTTCTGGTATATAGGCGCGCAGATAGATCGATTGGGGATCGATGACGGTGAGCAGGGTTTTCCCACTGGTAACTACGGCCCCCGGTTGCAAGGGACGATCCTGAACGATGCCATTAATCGGGCTTTTTACCTGCATGGAGTCGAGACGTTTTTGTAATTGTTGTTGATTAGCGATCGCCGCTTGTAAATTTGCCCAGGCCATGGCTAATCGGGCCTTAGCTTGTTCTTTTTGTTGTTGGTAAGCACTTAACTGATTACTGCGAATGACGGAATTAAGGGCTGTGGAACGGGTTTGGGCTAAATTTCCCTGGGCTGCTCGCAGTTGCTGCCTGGCAGTGTTAACGGCGGCTTGTCGTGCCACGAGAGTCGCTTTAGCGGTGTCTAAGTCTGCTTTGGCCGCGTCGGCATCGGTACGGGTGCGATCGAATTGTTGCTGGCTAACTACTCCTTGCCTAAATAGTTGATCGTAACGTTCTCGATCGGCTAAAGCCAGTTTTAATTGGGCTTCTGCCCTGATTATTGCCGCTTCTGCCTGTTTTACCTCCGCTTTGGCCTGTTCTACTGCCGCTTGACCGGCAGCAACGTTGGCGCTCGCTTGGCTAACTCGTCCGGAGGAGTCTTCTTTTGCTTGCACTAAGTTCGCTGCCGCTTCTTGAATGCGACTTTCGGCCACGCTAATATCTAACAATGCTTGTGCTTCCGCTTGTCGGGCGGCGTGAACAGACGCGATCGCTGCTTGCAGTTGTTGATTAACTTCCTCATCGACGATTACTGCGATCACTTGTCCTGCTTTGACTCGATCGCCCTCCCGGACTAAAATTTGATCTACTCGTCCGCCAGTTTTTGCCCCGATATCAGTTTCGTCTGCTTCAATCCTGCCACTGACATTGAGTACCGTAGCTGGGGGGACAGGGGCAAAATGTCGCCAACCGAGATAACCGGCGGCAATCACAACAGCTAGGGGCAACAGCAACCGCGGGTTGAATTGCCGTTTTTCCGGGGCTACCGGCAAGTTAGGAACGGGGTGCGATCGAGCCATTACCTTTATCTCTCAAATTTGGCCAAGGTTGATACTTCGATCTTAAACGATAACTAGGGGCGCAATTTTTGAGAACTTATAGCGTTTCCCAATCTCATGAGGTACACCAAAATCTTAACTCCTCACTCCTGACTTGTCAAAACCTAAGACTCTGTACCTCACAACTATGGGAATTGCTATATAAGTAGTCGTGGACAATTAATTTCCTAGTTGAGACAGGAGACCTTTCAGTTATCAGTAAACAGTGATCAGTGAATTGAAAACTCACATCTGATAACTGGTAACTGATCAATGAAACTGATTCAAGGCTTACGGCTAACAGATCAGAACTATAATCAATTTTGCTTAGGTAGTAAAATTAACTAGCAAAATACCAATTTTTCATAGTATTTGAGATGCGCTTATCCCGATCTCATCTGTAATAATGGGATCAAGTAGTTTTTCTTGGCATCGGCTTAAACCTCGTCTATTTTCCCTAGAAAATCTTGCCGATAAAATTACTAACTAACTACTTTTCTAATCAAGGTTTAAGGTTAAGAGTGATTAAAGCAAGCTTAACCAATTCTTAACCAAAAAAAACTAAAATATTTCTAGATTTAAAAGTAATATTTGTGCCTTAAAATATATTTTGAAGAAAGTTCAACTTTCGCAATTGTGCAGAATTCTTCAACCAGAAAACTTATGATATTCTCAACTGCTACCCTAACTCGTGTGTGTGCTGTCTCCTTCGCCACGGCAGCGGCCTTAGCAGGGACGATGGGAGAAGCCTTCGCCCAAACCCTGAACGGTGCAGGAGCATCATTTCCTGCGCCCCTATACCAGCGTTATTTTGCCGACTATAAAAACGCCACCGGTGTCACCGTTAACTATAATTCCGTCGGTAGCGGTGCTGGTATTCGGCAATTTATCGCCGGAACCGTCGATTTTGGGGCTTCCGATGTGGCTCCTTCCTCCTCGGAAAAAAGCCAGATGAAAAACGGTTTACTGCTAGTTCCCACCGCTGGAGGAGCCGTCGCCGTGGTTTATAATCTGCCGGGGGTAAATAACCTGCAAATTTCCCGGGCTAACCTGGGTAAAATCTTCAGTGGTGAGATCACCAACTGGAAACAAGTAGATCCGAAACTGCCCGACCGACCGATTAAAGTAGTGGTTAGGGCTGATGGTAGCGGTACTACCGAGATTTTCACCTCTCACCTGAGCGCTATTAGTCCTTCTTTCAAAAGTAAAGTGGGAACCAGCAAAGAACCTAACTGGGGTTTTACCGTTCTCAAAGGACCGAAAAATGATGGTGTGGCGGCCCTGGTTAAACAAACAGAAGGCTCGATCGGTTACGTTCAAGATACCTTTGCCCGCAAAAACGAAGGGGCAACCATGAGAACCGCCAGAATTCAAAATAAAGCCGGTCAATTTGTCGAACCCAGTCTCGCTCAAGCTAACAAGGCGATGGAAGGGGTGAAATTTAACGCTGATTTTACCGCTAATGTAGATGATCCGAGCAATGGCTATCCGATCGTCGGGATTACTTGGTTATTAGTACCGAGAGACTATGCTGATAACAAAAAAGCGGCGGAAATTAAAAGACTGTTGACTTGGATTCTGACCACTGGTCAAGGAATCAACAATCAATTGGAATTTACCCGGATTCCTCAATCGGTGACTGAAAAAGTTTTAGCCGAAGTTAACAAAATTAAATAAATAGGGTTTGCTGAATAAATGTGAAATGTAGGCAAGGTAAGGGTTTTGTGGCTTTACGAGCGAAACAGGTGCAAATTTTGAGAGAATCGCCGTTCAAAACCTTGCGTCTTCATCGGCCCGCGTCCTGTAGGGGCGAAGCATTCGGGCAATAACCTATCGGTGAAACCGGAGATTTTCTAACCGAATGCTTCGCCCGTACTTTTTGCCGCAAACCCTAAATACTTTTGTATTAGTTTGGGATTGATTGTCACCACTTTCCAGTAAGATGGAAAAAGTTACCGGTTCAGTCCATAACTAATAACTGCAAGTATTTCTTTTCTCTGGGCTGAACATTGTTCAGCCCCTACAGTTGCGTTTTCAACAACTGATAACTGGTAATTGCTGTCTACCTTATGGCCAATTTTTCTGAACCCGTCGAGTCTTTTGATCTCTCGGCAGCCAATCTTAACGAAAACCCCGGCACTGCCGGTTTATTTGATCGCATTTTTACAATCCTAGTCTGGATTTGTGCCGCCTCCGGTTTAATTTTTCTGCTCTGGATGGCCTGGATTGTTTTTCAGGATGCGCGACCGGCGATCAATGAATTCGGTCTGGGATTTCTCTGGGGAACCACTTGGGATGTTAACGTCCTCAAATTTGGTGGTTTACCCTTTATTTTCGGTTCTGTTGTTTCCTCGATTCTGGCTCTTTTATTAGCCATTCCCCTCAGTGTCGCCGTTGCTTTAAGCACTAGCGAGAATTATTTGCCGGCAAGTGTCCGTTATCCCATCGGTTTTCTAGTGGAATTAATTGCCTCGATTCCCAGTGTAATTATTGGTTTATGGGGGATTTTCGTGCTAATTCCCGTGCTTAAACCCTTGCAAGAATGGTTATTTCAAAATCTTGCTTGGTTCCCCTTGTTTAATACCCAACCTTTGGGACCAAGTATGCTGATCGCCGGTGTGATCCTGGCCATCATGATTGTGCCGACCATTTCCGCTATCAGTCGCGATGTCTTGCTTACCGTCCCCCCCGAATTACGCAGCGCCTCCATGGCCCTAGGTGCCACTCGTTGGGAAACCATCTGGCGCGTGCTGTTGCCGGCGGCCAGTTCTGGCATTATCGGGGCGATTATCCTCGGTTTAGGGCGTGCTTTAGGGGAAACCATGGCGGTGGCCATGGTAATCGGTAACTCCTCGATTATTACTCCCTCCCTCTTGGCCCCCGGTTACACTATTCCCGCTGTACTAGCTAATACCTTCCCAGAAGCTTTTGAAAAAGTCCATATCGGAGCCTTGATGTATCTAGCTTTGATTCTATTTTTTATTACCTTAGCCGTCAATAGTGTAGCGGCTTTATTAGTACAATTTATCAACCGCAATCGTTAATTTTATGACTCAAGGAGCTTTTCCCGAAGAAGATTTACAGCAACCCCTGTCACCCTGGCGACATTTTTTTACCAACGGTCTCACGGGTTTAGCGATCGCTCTTAGTGCCATCGCTATTCTGCCTTTATTCGCCATCCTCTTTCAAATTGTCAAAGAAGGTTTACCCGGATTCAATTGGCAAGTTTTCACCTCTTTACCCGCCCCAGTTGGCTCTGATCCCAGTGTTCCCAACGGTTTTGCCAATGCGATCGTCGGGACTTTAACCATGGTCGGTTTAGCATCCCTGGGCAGCATACCTCTGGGGATTCTCACCGGGGTTTTCCTCTCGGAATTCGCTCGGGGTTCGAAAATTGGCGGCATTCTGCGCTTTGCGATCGTGGTGTTGAGTAGTACCCCTTCCGTCATCGTCGGGGTGTTTTCCTTCGGGGTTTTGGTCTTAACTACCAAACAATTTTCCGCCGTGGCGGGGGCCTTTGCTTTGGGGGTGATCATGTTGCCCATCGTCGCTTTAACCACGGAAGAGTCCCTAAAACTAATACCTATGTCCTACCGTCTCGGTTCCTCCGCTTTGGGGGGTTCCCGTTTCGATACGGTATTTCGCATTGTCCTACCAGCAGCGATCGCACCGATTATGACCGGGATATTATTAGCGGTGGCCCGGGCCGCTGGAGAAACCGCTCCCTTAATGTTTACGGCTTTATTTAGTCAATTTTGGCAAGAAAGTCTTTGGTCGCCCACACCGGCTTTAACGGTGTTGATTTATAACTACGCTAGTTCCCCCTTTCCTGAACAAAATTCCTTGGCTTGGACAGCTTCTTTAGTCCTAATTATCTTAGTTTTAATTACTAGCCTTCTCTCCCGTTTTGTTACTCGTAAACGCTCAAATTAAGCATTTTTCTGATGATCGATTCCTCTCTCATGAACACTCCTACTTCTCTAGCTAATTCGGCGATCGAAGTCGAAAATCTTAGCTTTTTCTACGGTAGTAAAAAAGCCCTGGAAGGGGTTTCTTTAGAAATCCCGCAAAGGCAAGTAACCGCCATGATCGGCCCCTCTGGTTGTGGTAAATCTACTCTCTTAAAAGCCCTCAATCGCATCGGGGAATTAGAGGGGCAAGTGACAGTTAAGGGCAAAGTTAGGTTTTTTGGCCAGGATATCTACGCCCCCAAAGTTAACCTTCATACCTTACGGCGACAGGTGGGTATGGTGTTTCAGCGTCCTAACCCTTTTCCCGCTAGTATTTACGATAATATTGCCTACGGTATTAGAATTTATCGTTCCGCTAGTCGCAGTGAATTAGATGGGATTGTGGAATCAGCTTTAAAAGGAGCTGCTCTTTGGAATGAAGTTAAAGATCTGTTGAATAAATCCGCTTTAGGATTATCGGGAGGACAACAACAAAGATTGTGTATTGCTCGCGCTTTGGCGGTAAAACCAAAAGTATTATTAATGGATGAACCTTGTTCCGCTTTAGACCCCCTTTCTACCCTCAAAGTCGAGGAATTAATCCATGAATTGAAGCAACAATACACGATCGTCATTGTCACCCATAATATGCAACAGGCCTCTAGGGTATCCGATCGCACGGCCTTTTTTAATACCGATGAAAGCCGCGTCGGTCATTTGGTGGAATGTGATGCCACCCAGAAAATTTTCACCGATGCAGTTAATCAACAAACTCGCGATTATGTAGCCGGTAGATTCGGTTAATTTGTCTTGTCAGGAGATAGGAGACAGCTATCCGTGATCAGTTATCAGTGATCATATGTGAGTTTTCAGTTCACTGATTACTGTTTACTGTTTACTGATAACTGAAAAGTCTCCCCCCTAAACCATAACGCTGCCCGATTTTGCTAGGATAAGAAATGTAACAAGAATCTTTCTCAACAGTCGGATAATTCATGGGCAACGATACCATCACCTTACTCTCTCCCCGGGAAATTGAAAAAATGCGCCGAGCCGGACGATTAGCGGCTAAACTGTTAGACCATCTGGCCGATATGGTTAAACCGGGGGTAAGTACCCTAGAAATCAATGACGAGGCAGAACGTTGGACTCGCGCCCATGGAGCCAAAAGTGCGCCCCTAGGATACCATGGCTTTCCTAAGTCCATCTGTACTAGCATTAACGAGGTTATCTGTCACGGCATCCCCAGCGCCGATCAAATCCTCAAAGACGGCGATATTATTAACATCGATGTCACCCCGATTTTAGAAGGTTATCACGGCGATACCTCGCAGACTTTCTTTGTCGGTACTCCCTCCCCCCTGGCCAAAAAGTTAGTGGAAGTTACCAGAGAATGTCTGCAAAGAGGCATAGATGCAGTGCAGCCGGGGGGTAAAATCGGCGATATCGGCGCGGCTATCCAAGAATATGCCGAAGGACAAGGATTTTCGGTGGTTAGAGATTTTGTCGGTCATGGTATCAGTAATGTTTTTCACACCGGTCCGCAGGTTCCCCACTACGGCACTCGTGGCAAGGGCAAAAAAATTCGCCCCGGCATGGTATTCACCATTGAACCAATGATTAATGAGGGAACCTGGCAACATATTGTCTTAAAAGACGGTTGGACTGCTATTACTAAAGATGGTAAACTTTCGGCCCAATTTGAACACACCATCGCCGTCACCGAAACCGGTGTCGAAATTCTCACTTTATCCGATTAAATTTAGGGAACGGGGAACAGGGGATAGGGAATGGGAGAATGGGGAAATAGGGAAGTTTCAACTAATACCCCAAAACCCTAAAACCCTAAAACCCCATCACCCCTCTCCCTTCTCCCCCCGCAACGCGCACGAAGTGGTCTCCTCACTTCCCCACTTCCCACTAATAACTGATAACTGATAACTGATAACTGAATATATGCAGTATCGTCGTTTCGGTCGCACTAATCTACAAATGCCAGTGTTTTCCTGTGGGGGAATGCGCTATCAATTTCAGTGGCAGGATGTGCCGATGTCGCAAATTCCCGACGAGAATCAAGGCAATTTAGAGGCAATCATTAATAAATCTCTGGAAGTGGGGATTAATCACATCGAAACCGCTAGGGGTTACGGCACTTCCGAGATGCAATTGGGCAAAATTTTGCCGCAACTACCGAGGGATAAGATTATCGTGCAGACGAAAGTTTCTCCTAGTCAAGATGTGCGGGAATTTAGCCGTAAATTTGAGCAATCCCTGCAATTTTTACGGTTAGATTATGTGGATTTGTTGGGCATCCATGGCATCAACACGGCTGAAATTCTCGATGACACTATGGCCGAGGGCGGTTGTTGGCAAGAGGCGAAAAAATTACAGCAACAGGGAAAAGTTCGTTTTATCGGTTTCTCGACCCATGCACCAACTGATGTAATTGTCAAGACTATTGCAACAAATTGTTACGATTACCTCAATTTGCACTGGTACTATATTTTTCAGAATAACTGGCTGGCGATAAAAGCGGCAAAACAGCACGATATGGGGGTTTTTATCATTAGTCCCGCCGATAAGGGCGGCCATCTCTACAATCCTCCCCCTAAGCTCGTGGCTCTCTGTTTTCCTCTCAGTCCGATGGTTTTTAATAATCTATTCTGTCTCAGTCATCCGACCGTCCATACCCTTAGTATCGGTGCTGCGCAAGCCAGAGATTTTGATGAACACCTGAAAACTTTACCCTTACTCGATCGAGCCGAGGAGATTTTACCGCCAATTATCGAGAGATTGCAAGGGGAAATGATCAACTGTTTAGGCGATAATTGGGTGAAAACTTGGTCTGTGGGTTTACCTAGCTGGGAAAATACCCCCAATCACATCAATATTCGTTCTATCCTCTGGTTACGCAATCTCGCTATCGCCTACGATATGATTGACTTTGCCAAGGCCAGATACAATCTCTTGGGGAATGGGGGTCACTGGTTCCCCGGTCAACAGGCAAAAGAGGTGGAAAAACTCGATTTAACTGCCTGTTTAGCCGCTAGTCCCCACGCTGATCAAATTCCCTATCTTCTCGCCGAAACTCATCGATTATTGTCGGGAGAGACCGTACAACGCTTAAGCAGTAGTTAGTTAAAATTCGATGCCGGGTTGCGCTTTCACTCCCTGTTGACGAAAGGGATGTTTAATTAACTTCATTTCCGTGACTAAATCCGCTATCTCGATTAATTCGGGTAAAGCTCCTCTACCAGTGAGAATAACGTGAGAATTAGCGGGTTTTCGGGCTAAACCAGCGATAACTTCCTGAATATCCAGATAACCGAATTTAAGGGCGATATTGATCTCATCGAGTAAAATTAATTGATATTGGGGATTTTCGAGAAAAGTGAGGGCTTTTTGCCATGCTTCTTCGGCTTTCTCTATATCTCTTTCTCTATCTTGGGTTTCCCAGGTGAAACCTTCCCCCATAGCATAAAACTCGATTTGTTCCCCCCAAACACTAAAAATCTTTTGTTCGGCAGGTTCCCAAGCACCTTTGATGAATTGTACCACCGCCACTTTGTAACCATGACCGAGGGAACGTAAAACCATACCGAGGGCTGCCGTGGTTTTTCCCTTGCCATCGCCGGTATTAACGATAATTAAACCTTTTTCAGCGATTTTTTCAGCTAAACGTTCCTCTTGGATGACCTTGCGGCGCTGCATTTTTTCTTTGTATTGTTCGGGAGTGAGTTGCATTCAAGTCTGTCCAGTCAAATCAAGATAATTGTAACTCAAGGGGTTATCGATCGCTGTTTGCAGATTTTAGCTGGCTAAATTGTCTGGGGGTTGATGCCTAATTCTCGTAATTTTGCCGCTAATCTTTCCTTAGCTTGTCGTTCTTGTTCTTTTTCTAAAAGAGCCTGTTCTTTTGCCTGTTGTTCCTGTTCTTTTTCTAAAAGAGCCTGTTCTTTTTCTAAAAGAGCCTGTTCTTTTCCCTGTCGTTCTTGTTCCTTTTCTAAAAGAGCCTGTTCTTTTCCCTGTCGTTCTTGTTCCTTTTCTAAAAGAGCCTGTTCTTTTGCTTGTCTTTGCTGTAATTCAGCTTCTTGGGGAGTGGGAACCAATTGACCATCGGCGGTAAAATAACGCAGTTTACGCTCAAATATGCCTAAATATAATCCTAACTGTTCACTCCATAGATAACCCCGGTCATTGGCAGAAATAGCTTGATATTGTCCCTCAAGTATCGTAAATCCTTGCAATTCTAAGGTATTAGGATCGAACCAAAAATAATTAGGAGTGCGAAAAGTATTTTGGTAGAGAATTTTCTTTTTAGTGCGGTCAATATTGGCCGTAGAATCGGAAAGAATCTCGACGATTACATTGGGATATTTTCCCTGTTCTCCCCAAACCACCCAACTTTTGCGGGGACGTTTTTCTGTATCTAAAACCACAAAAAAATCTGGACCACAGAAATCGCGCTTTTTCAGTTGTTCTTCGTTATAGTAGATAGTCAGATTACCGGAAGCGTAGTAATCGTTTTTCTCTTGCCATAACAATTCTAGACAACTGAGAAGAATTATGATCTGTTGCAGGTGTAAATCACTTTCCAAGGGTGGTTCATCACTCCATAAATCGGTGGGGGGACAGGTAACTTCTGGTAAAATGTCGAGAGTTGTCATAGTTTTTCCCCTGGCTGGGACATTGATCTAATTATAACAGCTATGAGCAATTATCAATTATGAATGTAGTAGGGTGCGCCCTTCCACGCGACGCTGCATTTTTTCTTTGTATTGTTCGGGAGTGAGTTGCATTCAAGTCTGTCCAGTCAAATCAAGATAATTGTAACTCCAGGGGTTATTGATCGCTGTTTGCAGATTTTAACTGGCTAAATTGTCTGGGGGTTGATGCCTAATTCTCGTAATTTTGCCGCTAATCTTTCCTTAGCTTGTCGTTCTTGTTCTTTTTCTAAAAGAGCCTGTTCTTTTTCTAAAAGAGCCTGTTCTTTTGCCTGTCGTTCCTGTTCCTTTTCTAAAAGAATCTGTTCCTTTGCTTGTCTTTGCTGTAATTCAGCTTCTTGGGGAGTGGGAACCAGTTGACCATCGACGGTAAAATAACGCAGTTTACGCTCAAAATTGTGCTTTTTTGCAGTTTTTCGCTCTTTCTATGATGACTGATTGTTGGTAAACCCTTTCTTGTTGGCTTTGATGTCTGGCTTACCTTGTTCTCCTTTGAGACGGTTGTTTTCGTCTTTTAACTGTTGATTTTCTGCTCGTAATTCTTTGACTTCTGCTTGTAGTTGCTCTATTAAGTTCAGTAATATTTCTACTGTCCGACGCATTGATTCGTCTGCAATCCCTTTTGGCTCGATGGTTTGCAGTATCTCTTCTCCTGATTTCTTGCTCGAATCTAGTTTTTGCGTCATGTGTCATATTCTATTATATTGCGTGTCCCTTGCTTACCTTTTTTTCTCTACTACCCCTACTTATTGAGCGGATACTGCGATTCATCTCCCGTTAACCGCCATGCGGTTTAACGGGAGTCCTCTCGCTCCATTGAGATAGACTAGATCCTACCGTCAACCTTTGATCAAGCTGTTGGGATACAATCCAGCAAGGACAAGAGAGCCTGTTTACAAAACCGATCAATCGCTTTAGGTGGTGTACTCGGCGTTAATTTTGACGTAATCGTAACTAAGATCGCAACCCCAGGCCGTACCCGTTCCCGAACCGTTACCGATACAGATAGACATTAAAACGGTATCTTCTCGTAAATAAGCCCCGCTTGCTGCCGCTTTCAGGTAATTACTGGCACTAGCTCGATCGAACGCCAGAGGTTGCCCATTTTCCATCATCACGAAGTCGCCTAACTTAATTTGCAGATCCTCTTGATGGAAGACTATCCCGGCCCGGCCCGCCGCCGCCGCAATTCGTCCCCAGTTAGGATCTCGACCGAAAACCGCCGATTTTACTAAGGAAGAACCGGCAATGGTGCGAGCAATCTGACGAGCGGACTGATCATCGGCCGTCCCCGAAACCCGCACTTCCATTAAACAGGTGGCCCCTTCCCCATCCCTGGCGATCGCTTTCGCCAAGTATTGACAAACTTCCGTTAACATGGCCTCTAACTTTTGGGCATCCCGGCCCATTTCTGTGATGGCTGTGGTGCGCGATTGACCGTTAGCCAAGGCGATCAGACTGTCATTGGTACTGGTGTCCCCATCCACCGTGATCTGATTAAAACTTTTATTGGCCGCCCGACTTAACATATTTTGCCAGAGAACCGTCGATACTGCGGCATCACAGGTGATAAAGGAGAGCATCGTCGCCATATTCGGGTGAATCATCCCCGATCCCTTGGCAATTCCCCCAATTGTGACCGGACGACCCTCGATAGTGGTTTGCAAGGCGATCGATTTGGGGACTAGATCCGTGGTCATAATCGCCCGGGCGGTGCTTTCGCCACCATTTTCCGACAATAAACCCGCTAAGGTCGGTAAAGCGGCGGTTAACGCATCCATGCGAATCCGTTGCCCGATGACTCCCGTAGAAGCCAGCAAAATTGCATCGGCGGGAATCCCTAAAACTTGGCTCAAGGCAGCGGCACTATCGAGGGCATCTTGCCACCCGGCTTCCCCCGTGGCGGCGTTTGCTTGGCCGGCATTACACAAAATCGCCCTGGCGCTGGCTTTAGTTTGTAGGCGTTGACGGCAATAATCGACGCAAGCGGCGCGCACTTGACTGGTGGTAAAAACTCCAGCGGCGATCGCTTCTGTTTCCGAGACAATGAGGGCTAAATCGGGCAAACCGGACGGTTTTAGCCCCGCGGCCATCCCTGCGGATTTAAATCCTTTTGGGGCGGTGATCCCCCCCTCTATTTCCTGCCAATCGGCCATTTTCTCCCGTCTCCCACTCAAATTCGACACTCGATTATAGCAATTGACATACTCCCACCGTCAAGCTACGCTGTGACGGGGGATTCTTGACCTATCACTATCGTAAATTCCGTGCTTCGACGAGACGGCTTAGATTCTCAATGTCTCCACTGAAAATCTTTCTTGCCGGACTCTCCCCCCCCCAACCCCCTAGGGCTGTTTCATTCTCCCATCAGAATATCAAAAGTAAAAGCGATCACTATCAGGTAAAATGATAAGTGACCAGCAACCTTTCAAATATATGTTGAGCTTAATAGAAAAACTGAAACAAGTCAAGGACTTTCGGAAAGATCAAGGAAAAAGACACCCTTTATGGATAGTATTAGTAGTAATAATACTAGGAACAATGCTAGGATACTCAGGTTAGAGAGAGCTAGGAGAGTTTGCTAAAAATAATCGGCACAGGCTCAGTCAAGAATTTAACATAATTCCCGAAAGAGTCCCATCCTATTCAACAATTAGAAGGGTAATGATGGGAGTTGACTGGCAGAGTTTGTTAAAAATGTTTAATGAATGGGCATTAGAAGAATATGGACAAAGAGATGACATAAATTGGGGCTAGGTATAGATGGAAAAAGTCTCAAAAACACCCGAAAAAATCCTAACAATGAACAAAAAATTTTTTTATCATGTTTGTCTCATTGTTTAGTCAAGAAAGTGGCTTAGTATTACACTTAAAAAGAATCGAAAACAAAAAAGGGTCTGAAATCGACGAAGGTCAAGCTATAATTCAGGATTGCACTCTCGAAAATAAAGTTTTTACTGGGGATGCTTTACACTGTCAGAAAAAAACAATCAGCTTAATAGCCAAGAGTAAAAATGATTATGTTATCACCGTTAAAGGAAATCAGAAAAATCTTTATCAGCGAATACAAGACCTGAGTAATTCCTCAAAGCCAGAAAGTTGTTTTCTTGAACAAGATAATAGTCATGGACGAAAAATATCAAGAAAAATAGAAGTTTTTAAAGTGAGGAAAAATGAAAGACAAGGGTTGGAAAATCTACGAAGACTTATTAAAGTAGAAAGAAGGGGTAGTCGCGGGGATAAAACGTATGAAGAAACAGCTTACTATATCAGTAGTCTAACCGAATCCGCCCAAGTATTTGCTAAAATTATTCGAGGACACTGGAAAATAGAAAATCAGTTACATTGGGTAAAAGATGTAATTTTTGAGGAAGATAAAAGCGAGATCAGTGATTTTCAAGCGGCCAGCAATTGGTCAATTCTCACAACCATAGG
>NZ_JACJSW010000048.1:0-9235 GCF_014698375.1 Microcystis flos-aquae FACHB-1344
CAGAAGATAGATAATTATCTTCACCGAGCTAGTCGTTATTTAGTCAATCTCTTAGTTGAGCAAGAGATAACAACTTTAGTAATTGGGAAAAATGACGGTTGGAAACAAGAAGTGAACTTAGGAAAAGTCAACAATCAAAAATTTGTGACCATCCCTCATGCTCGATTAATTGAGATGATTAGTTATAAATGTCAATTAGAAGGAATCTCTGTGATTCTTCAAGAAGAATCCTATACCTCAGCTTCTAATTTTTTGAATGACGATCCTCTCCCCGTTTATGGACAGATAACTGAAAAGCCAGTGTTTTCAGGAAAAAGAATTTCGCGAGGGTTATATTGTACAGATAAGGGGATTCTGGTTCAATCTGATGTCATGGGTTCCTACAATATTTTACGAAAAGCATTCCCAAATGCGTTTAACCGCTATGGGATAGAGAGGTGCGTAGTTCACCCAAGGAGAATCAATCTCTCGAAGTAAAAGTGAAGGGAATTTCTGAAATGGAATTCAGTCTGTCTATATTTGACTATACTTTTACTAACTATTACTCTCTGCCCCGATTGACCTTAAGTAGGACAATTAGATCAATGCACAATTAAAGATTTTTGTCAAGAAAATAATATTAAACTTATTATTGATCTCTGCCATGCCCACGCCCAAATTATCTGGCAATTAGCGATTAATTACGCTACTCTAACTAATATCCCTCCATTAGCCTCGATTTAGAACTGGCTTTTATCCGTCCCCACCTTATCATCAATTTTTTTCCAGAATCTTATGTTTGAAACTATCACTCCCGCTATTAGCGATCGCATCTGTAAACACAGGAACAAAGATCACGGTGATGCCGTGCTTTTCTACTTAGGTCTATCGGCGGTATTATTAAGCTTACATCTACCGGCAGCGGCGCAAAATTGTCGGCCACTTTCTTTATTAGGGGGTGAAGGTAGTGAAATCACTAAAACCGTCTCGCAACCCACTATTCCAGGTCCCTTCGGTGTCACCATAACCCGTAATAATTGGAATACCGATTGGGCAGTTCCGGGGGGTAGAAGTTTTCAGAGGTTTATCATCACGGTTTCTGTTCCCCGGGCTGCCTCCTTTGATATCCGGCTGTTTCTCAAGTATAGCGATCAAACTAACGAGGAATTTTTTAATACTAATGGAGTACGAATCGAACCCGATAAACCCTTAACAATTACTGCCACAGTACGGGCAAATGATCAACCTTTTCTAGTCAATCTTTTTGTCAATGGTATTCAGCACATCGGTAATACCTACACCGCTTCTGTTGTCGGTTGTGAACGATAAAATATATAGGGTGTACTGAAAAAAGTTTTTCCCAGGGGCAGGGTGTGGGGTTTTAAGCTAAGAGGCATTTTAATCGCCTATCCTTAGATTAGCTCAATCTCTCCCAATCCCTTTACTGTTGCCTCTTGTTTCATCTCAACAGGCAATTTAACTGCACGGGCAGCCCCGGGATCTGACTCTCTACCCCGATTGACCTTAAGTGGGACAATTAGAGCAATGCACAATTAAGGATTTTTGTCAAGAAAATAATATTAAACTTATTATTGATACCTGCCATCCTCACGCCCAAATTATCTGGCAATTAGCGATTAATTACGCTACCCTAGCTAATATCACCCCATTGGCCTCGATTTAGAACTAGCTTTTATCCGTCCCCACCTTATTATCGATTTTTTTCGGGAATATTATGTCTGAAACTATCACTCCCGCCATTAGCGATCGCATTTGTAAACACATGAACAAGGATCACGGTGATGCCGTGCTTTTCTACGCTCAAGTTTACGGCAATATTACCGATGCAGAAACCGCTCAAATGCTCTCCATCGATCCCGAAGGTATGGATTTAGCCGTAGAAAAATTAGGGGAGAGTCAAACAATTAGAATACCTTTTGAACGCACCCTAGAATCAGCCAAGGAGGCCCATAATATCCTCGTTGAGATGCTAAAAGTTAATCAAACCACCCCTTGACAAAGCCCGATTTTGCGACTATCACCGAAAAAGACCAACCTAGAGAATTAGCCCATGAATCAGGTTAACAGTACGGGAATAAAAATACCCAAGTCTGGCTGGCGTTTACTGCCTTTTTTAGCCTTGGGTGCGCTAGTTTTTGCCTTTAATTCCTCCCTAGAATTAAATTATCTAGTCAAGGGTTATATTACTCTCTTGGAATTACAGACAGGCATCGTGGTTTTATACTTTCTTTTGGCTAAATTAGGGAAATCTCAAAAATTATGAGAAATAGAACTATAGCGGCTTTACTAGCCTTTTTTCTCGGTTATCTTGGCATCCATAAGTTTTATCTAGGGGAGAATTTGGCAGGTATTTTTTATCTACTTTTCTTCTGGACTTTTATCCCTGGCATCATTGCTTTTTTTGAATTTATTGGTTTAATCATCATGTCAGATCAAGCTTTTGATGCTAAATATAATCCTAACTATCTCCCCAGCAGTAGAGAGCGAGGACTGCCAGAATCAGCCCAGCAAAAAACCGCTACTTTACTCCAGCTTAAAAAACTTTACGATCAGGGAATTATTACTGCTGAAGAATACGAAGAAAAACGCAGAAAATATTTAGATTCTCTTTAAAAAAATATGTCTAATCTCTCTCCTCGCCCTCCCGAATCTTCCGAGTGGATCTGGCTGTCTTTAGTCCCAGTTTTCGGTGGGCTTGCCATTGCTAATGCTGGCAAAAAAAACAATAACCAAAGTTGGTTATCTGTCGGCATTGCCCTGACAATTATCTCCCTTATTTTCCTTACACAAGAGTCTTTTATCGTCATTTGGTTTGCCCAAATCGGCCTGGGTTTATACATCCGTCAACAGCTTAATTCCCATCCAATAGCTTCGGCAAATAGAACCGATTCCAGACAGTCATCCTCTCCTCTCGAAAAAATTGATATTAACAGCTGTTCCACCAACGATCTGGTTTATAAATTAGGGTTGCCGATTGTCTATGCCAATGATATCGTTTCTGTCCGTAACGAAGGACATATTTTTACCCATTTAGAAGAATTACACTTCCTGGCTGGTTTACCAGAAAATTATCTGAAAAAATTGGAACCTTTGGTTATCTTTGCCTACGATATTCGCCAAGAAGTTGACGTTTCTTGGCGTTGTTTAAACTACTACTCCGTTGCGGAATTAGTCAATCTCGGTCTTGACTTTTCCGTGGCTGATAAAATTGTCGCCGAAAGAGAAAAAAACGGTGTCTATCGTTCGGCGATCGAAGTGAGAAACCGGACAGGTATTCCCTTAAAATCCTATCAGCAATTGCTCTAATTCGCTTTATTCTACTTATAGCTTAAATTGCTTTTCTATCAAAGACACGATCCAACTTCTGGGTAAAAAACGGGGCAGATTGACGATAATTTTATTAGTCAATTTACCGGCTACCACGTTGGGGCGCTTATTTGCCAAGGCAGTTAAAGCCTCTTGTACCACCACTTCTGCCGAATCTAACCGGCCGTTTTTGCCCATAAAGGCACTGGGAAATCGGGCCACCTCAAAAAAATTGGATTCCGTCGGACCGGGGCAAAGAGCGAGGATTTCAACGCCTTTCTCCTTATTTTCTGCCCAGAGAGACTCGCTAAAACTGAGGACAAAAGCTTTTGTCGCCGCATAGACGGAAAGATAGGGCAGCGGTTGAAACCCGGCAATGGAAGCAACATTGATAATTGCCCCCCCAGTGCCAGCAAGCATGGGACGGAGAAAATAGTGGCTTAATTCCACCAATACCAGATTATTTAACTGGATCATTTCTAACTGTCGGGCTAAATCCTGCTCGCTAAAAGCACCATAATCACCAAAACCGGCATTATTTACCAGTAAATCAACGTTGATTCCTTTTTGGTTCACCGTATCATATACCAGCTTTCCCGCCCCAGCAACGGTCAGATCTTGGACGATAACCGTCACTTTTACCCCGTATTGTTCCTCTAATTCCGCTGCTAATTGTTCTAGTTTATCCCTAGATCTAGCGACTAAAATTAGCTCCATTTGCCGTTGAGCAAGTTGACGAGCAAAGACGACACCGATACCAGTGGAAGCACCGGTAATGAGGGCTGTTTTCATAGAAGATCAACCAAAAATAGCTCTTTTGCTGGAATCTTACCACAATTACCCATCCATTTACAGTTCTTAACTTAGCGGTCAAGGCATTTTTTCAACTCAGAATATATGTTAGGCTAGAAATAGAACAAAGGTCGAGGAAGGTGCAGAAATGACAGTTATAAGCTTCACTGATCAAGATATTGCCAAATATACCGCCGCTGATATTGCTTCTTTAGCCGAACGACTAGAAAAAGATGAGTATAGTAACCCTTTCGAGGCTTTGCGGGATTGGCATCTGTTGCGAGCGATCGCTTTTCAAAGGCAGGAATTAGCCGAACCTTATCTTTATCTGTTGGATCTAGAAGCCTACGATGAGGCTTAAAGTGGCTTAGTTAAACAAAACTTAACACAAATTACTGGGGGTGTGAGACTAGCACACCCATTATTTTTGTTGATGGTATTCTCCGTCCGAAAAAAAGCCCCTAGCTTTTTGCTCCTTCTTTCCCTACTATCAATAACAAAGTATTTTTAGGCGATCGACTAAATTATGGGCAAACAATACAACGTTTATGGGATCGGTAATGCGCTCGTTGATATGGAATTTCAAGTCTCTCCTGAATTACTGCAAGAATTGGGCATCGATAAAGGAGTGATGACGCTGGTGGACGAAAATCGTCAAACCCAGTTGATGGAAAAATTGGCTTTTGATTGTAAACGCAGCGGTGGCGGATCGGCGGCGAATACCCTAGTAGCGATCGCTCAGTTGGGGGGTAGAGGTTTCTATTCCTGTAAAGTGGGCAATGACGAATTAGGCAAGTTTTATCTGCAAGATCTGCGGGCCTGTGGTTTGCATACCAATGAACACGGCGGCGAAAAAGAGGTGGGAATCACGGGAAAATGTCTAGTTTTTGTGACTCCCGATGCCGATCGCACCATGAATACTTTTCTCGGCATCACCGGGGAAATTTCCGAACGGGAATTAGTCCCTTCAGCGATCGCTAATGCCGATTATCTCTATCTCGAAGGTTATCTCGTCACCTCTCCCACTGCCAAAGCTGCCGCTATTAAAGGGCGAGAAATTGCTCAGGCTGCTGGAGTCAAAACCGCTTTATCCCTGTCGGATCCCAATATGGCGATCTTCTTCCGGGAGGGATTACTGGAAATGATCGGAACGGGGTTAGATTTCGTTTTCGCTAATGAGTCGGAAGCTTTGACTATTTCCGGCAGCGAGGAAATCGAGTCAGCGATCGCCTATTTTAAAACCATTGCCCAAGGATTCGCTATCACCCGGGGTGCTAGTGGTTCTTTGATCTATGATGGCGAAAATCTGCTGGAAATCGACCCCCATCCCGTACAGGCGATCGATACCGTCGGCGCGGGGGATATGTATGCAGGTGCGTTTCTCTACGGTATTACCCACGGTATGGGTTACAAAGGAGCGGGAAATCTCGCTTCTCTAGCGGCTGCCCGGGTGGTTTCTACTTTTGGGGCGCGTTTACAAACCGAGGAAATTCAATCCCTGCGCGATTCGATCGTTTTGGGATAGGTTTTGTCGGTGATCAGCTTTCAGTCATCGGGAGTCAGGTTTTTTCTCTCTGCTCCCTGCTCATAGACAGTCTTAACCAGTTAATTTAGATAGGGTTGGCTGAATAAATTTGAAATGTAGGCAAAGTAAGGGTTTTGGGGCTTTTCTCGCGAAACAGGTGCAAGATTTTGAGAGAATCGTCGTTCAAAACCTTGCGTCTTCATCGGCCCGCGTCCTGTAGGGGCGAAGCATTCGGGCAATAACCTATCGGTGAAAACGTAGATTTTCTATCCGAATGCTTCGCCCGTACTTATTCAGCAAACCCTAGATAGTCATACTAAATCCTGTTTAAAAGTTATAGGAGAGCGGGGAGAAGGGAGCGGGTTTTTCAAGTTGGATTGGGGGTTAATCATGCTATTAAAAACCGATTCAGTATAACGGTTAAGTTAGACCGTCTTCACCGATAACTTTGGCTGAGTCATAGCGCCTCAATTGTAACGCGCCCACCTTCCACTGCCTCAATCTGAAGTTTAAAGCCATACAAAAGACCCATCCCCACACATCATACAGGCTTTCTCTGGCTGCGACTGCCAAAACGGAAGACGGATCTATGTCCAATCCGAATCAGCCAAGGTTGAGCATCAGGGACACGCTCCTAGAGATGATCGGTAGCAGTAATCGTATCGTCGGCAAGCTCAAACGCTCCAGTTTCGATGTCGAGCGCCACAATTCTCCCGTGATTTCCCTCCTCCACTTGAGAACGTACCTGAGATTGATAAATCTCATTACCACGTCGAGCGAATTCTTCTTTGCTGTAGCGGGGTTGTCGAACTGTCATTGGCTTGACCCTGGGGCAACTTTTGCCCTCTATTTTAACCCATTGGGAATCTTCGCTAACATTCCCCAACTGGGCCCACCAGAGCGGCATCGCACTTAAACCCACAGCTTCAATCAATGAGCATGGTGCGTTCCCCAAAATCGATCAGTGGAGCAGTAGAAGTTGCATTAGGGAACGCACCCTACCAGATCGGCGATTGCGCTTTTCTTTCAAAGCTTGTTTAAAGTATAAGATGAATTTACTAATCAGATTTCTCCTCAAGTCTCCTATATCTAGAATGACTTTCTCTTAGCATAGCCCATATATCCTGCTCTCTTGCCAAAAACTCTTGAAGTTTCTCAACACTGATTAATTCCAGCGGTTTTCCTGTCAGGTAGAAAACCATATCAGTTTTTAGTCTGTATATATCTGCCACAGCTTCTTCATAAGAAACCCACAAAGCTCGATAATTAAAAAAGGGTTCGAGGGCATTTAGTATAGTTACAATTGCTCCTAATGAAAGGGCAATCCCTTTGAAGTACTGTTCAGTACCTTCAATTTGTAAACCCAGCAAAACAGTAATAAGACCTGAGCAAACAATAGTTATGACTTTGATTGCAGATGCTTTCTTTCTGTTCTCATTGCGACGAAAATTTAGATGATTTATAGATCGATCAATATGTTCACTTACATAGTGAATCTTGGCTTTTATATCCTCAGAAGAATTTAATGGATAATCATCGTGATTTTTCATTTGAATGCCTTCTCTTAAGTTGTTCAGGACAATTAACTTCTTTGTTTTAGACAGGGGCTTCTGGACGCTTAATCTGTCTTAAACCCAGTTTGAACGAACCACTACTTCTCTGAAGAACGAAGTGAAATAGCAAATAAAGAGGCTTCAAGTGCTGCCCTCCCGTATATCTCAGCGGGCTAACTATTGATTATAGGTCAACTTTCTGTATAACACTCTCTGGGGTAACGATATGGGTCAACTTTCTGTATAACACTCCATTTAGGCGCGATTGCAAGAACTTTTCCCCATATCACACCCAAAAGCCTGTTAGCCAGATTAGCCTATTGCCAAAAACCTTGTTTAACTAAATTTCTGACAACTAGGCTGATCCTAGCGATGATTCTTCGATCTGACCGCACCCCTTGACAAAAATTTATAATTATTCGACCTTTTGCGATCGCTATCGGGGGATAGTTGTTTTTTGTTACAGCAGTGGCGAGAAGGGAGCGGGTTTTTCAAGTTGGATTGGGAGTTAATCATACTATTAAAAACCGATTCAGTATAACGTTTCCGTTCTTCCGTTCAGCCGCCGTTAGTAACTTCTTGGACTCAACAAAGAGACTGAATACGGTCGGTGTGCAACGGTTAGACATCAGACACTAATGGTAAACGACGAATACGAATACGGCTTGGCTCAACCGTAATAGCTGATCCTTGTTCTAAATCCTCCTCGCACTCAGGGATTACTGTCAACAAAAGATTCGTAAGTGCTTGGGCGCGTAATCTTTCAACCCGAATGCGAATGACTGAAGGGGTATTCGCCACATCAAGTGCCAGCAATGTATGGAAATCCGCATCGAGAGTAGCAACAACCCGTCCCTCGTCTCTAGCCCTTTGGATAATGTCTGAGTCTTCAGCTTCAGACATCCCTATTTGGCCAACATGAATAGTGTCGATCCCAGCATCACATAATAAAGTTGCCGCAGAAAGCGGTAGTCCCTGATCAAGCAACAGCTTCATAGCGATTAGGAAGTTCAATGATGCGATCATCCAAGTAAGAAGAGGCAAAAATTAGGGCTTGTCGAATATCTTCATCCTCCAGTTCGGGAAACTCTTGATGTAATTCTGCTCGATCGGGATAAGTTGCCAGTAGCTCAATCACTCGACGAACCGTAAGGCGAAGGTTACGGATGCAGGGTTGCCCATTCATACGGTTTGGATTGCTCGTAATACGATCTAGTTTCATTAAAGTAATTCTATTTCTTCATGATCATTTTAACCTTTAGCGGGGTAAGCAATGCCTGAAAAACATCCTCCACATATCCATTTTCCGTCATCAGATAAACCGTCACCTATACTATCTTTATATCACGTCCAAAAGCCTGTTAGCCAGATTAGCCCACACCGCACTTAAACCTACAGTTTCAATCAATGGGCATGGTGCGTTCCCCAAAATCGATCGCTGGAGCAGTAGAAGTTGCATTAGGGAACGCACCCTACGGCGATAGCGTACTGCTACGCAGTGCCTTCGGCATCGCACTGATGCTTTTAGAATCGCAATACCTCATAGCGTTCCTCCCGAAAACAGCCAAAACAGCCATACAACATAATGAAGGATCACGATCGCCCAAAAAGTGACTTGATAATGGGACTTAAACAAATTTCAAGCCCAAATAAAGCCTAAACTGGCTTTGTAAGCGGCAAACACATCCCGATTCTCGGTCAGCCACTCAAAGAAACGGAAAGACATCGCTGTCCGAAAAGCTTCTAAAGCTTCCACAAAAGTGTTTAAAGGTCGATTCGCCCACCGCCTTTGCAATCCCCCAGTTAACTTATGCCACAGGATAAATGTATAGGCACAAAACACCAAGATAAAATGACGAAGTAAGCTTCGTTTATCCCTGACTTGGTATTCCCTTAACCCTAACCATCCTTTGGCTTCTCGGTAGAATACTTCCACCCAATTTCTTTCGGTGTAAGTCTTGACTATCCACGACGCTGTTACTGTATCTGCCTCAACTACATTGGTGATGAAATAGTCCACCTCTGTGGCTTTTTCCATTGAACTTGCATTCATGACGAT
>NZ_JACJSW010000049.1:0-14080 GCF_014698375.1 Microcystis flos-aquae FACHB-1344
CATGGAGATAATCCTTAAGAGTAAAGTTAAAGTCCCTTTCCGCAACACAATCAAGATGTCTTGTCTAACAACGCTTTACCAATAAAGCTGAGAGGGAATCCGAACTAGGGAAGTATTCGGAGGTCTGGGCCAGATTGTGTCTCGATGCGGTAGTCTCTACTTGCGTCGCCTAAATTGGTCTAGGCAAGCCCCGTCCCTTTTAGGGCGGGGTTAGTGACAAAAATTTCTTTACATTGTCACGGTTGATCCTATCAGAAGTTGGTTAACCATTAATCAAGGGGTTGGGACTAGCGTTGACATCCTCGCCGCACTTTTAGGGCGGCGATTCCTAAACCTCACGATTTAAGTTTCTGCTTCCACCACCGTCGCATACCACAGTTAAAAAACCATGTACTGTCTTACACAGAGTCCACAGACTTTCGCCCCATTTCAGAAGCCCGATTCCGTGTGTCCCACGGTACGTTGACCGCCTATAGCTTCTTGTACTTGTTGCGCGCGACTTTTTACCCGGCCAAGCTTTTCTGGTCGGAACCCCCTAAGCCGAGTTTTCAAGGTGCTGCGCCGTCCACTTGGTTTTCGAGACTGGCCTTTTAATTCTAACGTCAAGCCAACCTAGAACGGCGGGGTTTCAGACCCAAAATTTCCGATGATTTTCCAGTTGGAACAGTTTACAATAAGATTTGTAAAAATTTATAAATAATTATGAGCGAAAAAGTTGTCCTGATTGTCGGTGCTACGGGGGGTATCGGTGCCACTTTAGCGGGTAAACTGGCTGTTAATGGTCATAAACTCGTATTAGCGGCGAGAAATGCCGATAATTTATCTAATTTAGCTGGTGAGTTGTCTTGTCCTTCTTTAATTGTACCGACGGATATCACCAATCCGACTCAGGTGGAAACTTTGATGGCAAAAATTGTCTCCCATTACGGCCGGTTGGATGTGTTGGTTAATGCGGCCGGAGCCGGTGTGATGAAACAATATAATAAAATCACGCCGGAAGATTTAGATAAAATGCTCGACCTCAATCTGAAGGGGAGTTTTTATACCTGTCAGGCTGCCGCTAATGTGATGAAGGAAAATAAAGCTGGTCATATCTGTAATGTGGTGGGAATTTTGGGTAAGCATTCTATGGCTATGGCTGCCGCTTATTGTGCTTCTAAGTACGGGGTGGTGGGTTTTAGTAAATGTTTGGCCGATGAGTTAAAACGCTATGGTATTAAAATGACTTTATTCTATTTTGGTGGTGTCGATACTCCTTTTTGGGATCAGGTGAGCTTAAAAGTTGATCGCACTAAAATGTTAACCGCTCAAACCGCCGCCGATGCTATCTATTTTGCCATGAATGCTGAACCCCAAGCCGTCCCCATGGAAATTAATATTCAACCCGATAGTCATCTCTTTTTTTAATCCTCAGGAGTCGGTCGTCAGGAGATAGGGTTTTAGGGTTTTAGGGTTGTAGGGAGTTGGGGTTTTAGTTGAAATTCCCCCAATACCCCACTACTCCACTTCCCCATTCCCCATTCCCCATTCCCCATTCCCCATTTCCCCATTTCCCCATTTCCCCATTTCCCCATTTCCCCATTTCCCCATTTCCCCATTCCCCATTTCCCCATTTCCCCATTTCCCCACTCCCCACTTACTAACACTCAACCACTTTTTTGACTTTATCTATGTTTGTTGCTCATATTCATTTTTATGTAGAATCGGCCAAAAAATGGCGAGATTGGTTTGTGCGGGTGATGGATTTTCAGACGATCGCAAGTTTAGTTAATCTGCACACGCACACGGAAATAGTTGGCAATGGCATCCAAAAAGATAAAACTAAACAGATTATTTTTATCTTATCTTCTCCCTTAAATTCCCTTAGTCCCGTGGCGGAATTTTTAAGTAAATATCCTGAAGGGGTGGCGGATGTAGCTTTTCAAGTAGAGGATTTAGACAGTTTAGCTAGGAGAATTAAACAGGACATTTTTATTGAGGAAACTGTTTTGGCTAGGGGTAAGATAAAAAGCTGTCAAATCTCTAGCATTGCTAATCTCAAACATACGTTAATTGAAAGACAGGGAATCACGCCAATTTTAGCCGATCCTAATCTGATTGAGTATGATAGTCAGCAACAATATAATCAGGATATTCTGGCAATTGATCACTTAGTTTTAAATGTTTTTCAGGGAAATTTAGAGTTAACAGCCAATTGGTATGAGGAAAATTTAGGCTTTAAAAAAAGGCAAACTTTTACTATTAAAACGGATCGTTCTGGTCTTTATTCCCAGGTACTTGTTCACCCCGAAACCGAATTAAAATTACCGATTAATGAGCCAGATAGTAACAGTTCTCAAATTCAAGAATTTTTAGATATTAATCAAAAATCTGGCATTCAACACATTGCTTTAAAAACAGAAAATATTTTAAGATTAACTCAAAAATTAAAAGAAAGGAAAGTAGAATTTCTATCAGTTCCCAACAGTTATTATCAACAAATTGACTATCAAAAAAAAGATTTTAATATTGCTGATTGGGAATGGTCAGAAATTAAAAAACAGGAAATTCTCATCGATTTTGAACAAAATAGTCATTCCCTCCCGGAAAAGCCGACTTTACTGCAAATTTTCACTAAACCAATTTTTTCCCAGCCGACTTTCTTTTTTGAATTAATCGAGCGACGTCATGCCGCTAGAGGTTTTGGAGAAGGCAACTTCCAGGCCCTATTTGAAGCGATCGAACGGGAACAAATACAGCGAGGAACTTTAGATTAGAGTCAGAAAAGCGATAATTTTTCCCATGAGACTATGAACGATAACGTAATTCAATCACATCTTTTTTGATCGTGACATCATAGGAACCAAAAAAAGTTTGTCCCAAGAGTCCTAACCCTTCCATTTGGGGAGAAATACCAACAATCTGATTAGATAAAACCACCTCGCCAACTTTAATAGAATTAATGCGACCAAGATAAACCCTAACGACACCGCCGGCGGTATGAGCGAGTACTTCCCTTTCCCGTTTGACTTTCATCGCTTTTGCCATGGCATCGGTAAGGACGATGCCACTAGCTCCCGTATCAAAAAGCATTTCATAATAGTGACGGTGATTAAAAACCACCATCACCGTGGGAATGCCATTAACCCGGCGTTGAATCGGTAACTGATAAACTTGCGGGGAATTTTTCCTATTTCTAGATGAACCGCCACAGAGACGGCTAAGATCTATCTGTTGTCCATCTGCTCTTTGGAGAAAGCATTCCGATTGAGCGAGAGTCGTAGGGGTGAAGGGAAATAAGAGCAGGGTGCTGGACAAAGCGATCGCAGAAATAGACCTATTCATGGGTTTAACATCGAGAAGACCGACTCGGAAAAGAACGCTTCTAGCTCTATAATTCCCCAAAAATGCGGGAAAATAACGGGGGTTTAACCGGGGGGCCAAGCCATTGGGCGATCGCCTAAGAGATGGACATGAAGATGAGCGACGGTTTGACCCCCATGTTCCCCATTATTGATCACCACGCGATAACCTTGACTTAATTTAGCTTCGGCGGCCACCTTTTTAACAGTTAGTAACAAATGTCCCAATAAATCGCGATCGCTGTCGCTGGCTTCCTCTAGTTTCGGAATCGGTTTTTTGGGGATAATGAGGATATGGGTGGGTGCTTGGGGATTAACATCTCGAAAAGCGAGAACCAGATCATCTTCATAGACGATCGAGGCAGGAATTTCTTTACGGATAATTTTGCTAAAAATAGTCTCGCTCATAGACAAATTGCTTTTTTTTTAACTATACCATTAAGCTCTCAGCTTTTCTGGTTAGGTTATCCCCAGAAATACGCTGATTTTGTGGGTAAATTCCCAGATAAAATCATTTTTATGCGGAAAACTAGCCGAACATCCTGTTTCATTTTCCTAAGAACTCACTTTATTTTTACTTGAGCCAAAATGTTAGCAAGGGTTTGGAGTGCGGCAATTATCGGCATCGATGCCATTAAAATCGGGGTAGAGGTGGATGTATCGGGGGGATTACCCGGAATTGCCGTGGTGGGTTTACCCGATACCGCCGTGCAGGAGTCGAAAGAAAGGGTAAAAGCTTCCCTAAAAAATGCCGGATTTGCCTTTCCCATCCGCAAAATTGTCATCAATTTAAGTCCCGCCGATATCCGCAAAGAGGGGCCGATTTATGATTTACCGATTAGTATCGGCATTTTAGGAGCCTCCGAACAGGTAGAAGCCGATTTATTGGGGGATTTTCTCTTTTTAGGTGAATTATCCCTCGATGGTAGTTTGCGTCCCGTGGCGGGGGTTTTACCCATTGCTGCCGCCGCCGAAAAAATGGGGATTAAGGGTTTAGTGGTTCCTGCCGATAATGCCAAAGAAGCGGCCGTGGTCAAAGGCGTACAAGTGTATGGGTTTCGTCATCTATCGGAAGTGGTAAATTTCTTAAATGAACCCGATCGCCATTCACCGATGACTTTTAACGCTGCCGAGGAATTCGGGCGATCGCAGGTAAATCTCCCCGATCTCAAGGATGTCAAAGGCCAAGCCATTGGCCGTCGGGCCCTGGAAATTGCCGCAGCTGGGGGTCATAACCTAATTTTTGTCGGGCCACCGGGCAGCGGTAAAACCATGTTAGCGCGACGTTTACCCGGTATTCTGCCCCAGCTGACCTTTGCCGAATCCCTAGAAGTCTCCCAGATTCATTCCGTCGCCGGATTACTGAAGGATCGAGGTTCCCTGGTGCGCGAGCGTCCTTTTCGCAGTCCCCATCACTCCGCTTCCGGAGCGGCACTGGTGGGAGGTGGCACTTATCCCCGACCGGGAGAAATCTCCCTTTCCCACCGTGGTATTTTATTTTTGGACGAATTAACGGAATTTAAGCGCAGTGTCTTGGAATATCTCCGGCAACCCCTAGAGGATGGTTATGTGAGCATTTCTCGCACTCGTCTTTCCGTCGCTTTTCCGGCCCGTTTTACTCTAGTGGCCAGTACCAATCCCTGTCCCTGTGGTTATTACGGCGATTCGGTGCAACCCTGCAGCTGTTCACCGCGACAACGGGAACAATATTGGGCGAAATTATCGGGGCCGCTTTTAGACCGTATTGACCTACAAGTGACCGTAAATCGCCTGAAACCGGAAGAAATGACCCAAGAGAGTCGGGGAGAAGCTTCTGAGCAAGTGCGGCAACGGGTAGAAAGGGCCAGACAAAAGGCCAGCGATCGCTTTCAGAATACGGGGATTCGCTCTAATGCGGAGATGAATTCCGAGCATTTGCGGGGTTTTTGCGCTCTTGATCATAGCAGTCGCCATATTTTAGAAGGGGCAATCCGAAAATTGGGTTTATCGGCCCGAGCAATGGATCGCATTCTCAAAGTTGCCCGCACCATTGCCGATTTAGGAGATAGTGAAATGCTGAAAAGTTCCCACGTTGCCGAAGCAATTCAGTATCGCACTCTCGATCGTTTAAGTTAGGGTTTGCGGCAAAAAGTTTGTTGCTGGGGTTAGGAGTCGGTCGTCAGGATTCAGGATTCAGGATTCAGGATTCAGGAGGCGGTCGGCGGTCGGCAGGAGTTGAGAGTTGGGGTTTTAGGGAGTTGGGGTTTTAGGGTTTTGGGGTATTAGTTGAAATTCTCCTATCTCCCCACTCCCCCACTCCCCCATTCCCCCATTTCCCCATTTCCCCATCACCCTACACCCCACACCCCACACCCCACACCCTACACCCTCTTTCAAGTCAGGAGTCAGGAATCGGGCGATTCTAAGCGTTTTTGCCATTCTCGATCGATTTTATCGGAGCGCTCGATCTCTTGTTCGAGATAGTCTTGATCCGTAGAATAACTAATATCAGCATCCCTAATCACTTTTTGGTCGGCAAATTGACGAGAGTAGGCAAGTTTTTGCTCTAATTCAGGATTATTTTGGGCTAATAAATCTGCTCTTTTTTCTCGCTGTTGATTGCGTTGATTAACCCGCTTATTTCTCCACTGTAAAAAGAAATAACGACCGAGGGGAATCCCCAAAAAAGCAGCGGCATAACTGAGGAGAAAACCGTAGATCCCTGTGACTATCGACCCCAGAGAACCACTCAAATCCACACTATCACTGTTGAGCAAAGATCCTAAAACTAAAGCGAGGATAAAGTTAACCGCCCCTAAACCTAAAGCTAAGATAATTTGACCGCTATCTGCTTCGCTAAACTTCCAGCTTTTTTCCTTTAGATAGGGGGAAACTGTTTGTAATTTTCTCTCTTTGGTTGTCACCTGTAGATCGGGAAAATAATAGATAATATCGCCTCGATCGGACACCTGCGGCAACCCATTAAAGCGAGTTAAAACTGGTAGTATATAATCTTCTGTCTCCTCCTGACTGGGGGTAATACTATCCAGATAGGGGGCAATTTGTGGAGCGATAATCGAGCCACGATTATTTTGAATTACTTTACCGATAGTTTGCCAGCGTCTCTCCTCTAAATTAAAATTAGGATCGCCATCGCCAAAAAGAAAAGAAAAAACTGCCTCGAGAAAATTCATCTTACTAGGGGGTTTTTCTGCCTTAACTTCCCGATCTCTTTTTTCGTAGTAGTTATTACCAAAATCGGGATAAAAAATCCAGAAAAAGTCCGTGGGAAAGAAGTTAATATTAATTTTGCTATCTCCAGAATTGTTATCCGAGTCACTATCTTTGAACATTAAGCCGATCAGGATCGCTAGGATAGCAAGCAAGAGGATTAAAATCGAAATAATTAAAACAATGCCAAAGGAAATGCGAATAACATAAAAAACTACTTGCCAGATTTTACTGGCGAAAGCTTTTAACTGCAATTGCCAATATTTATTCAGGAGAATTGAGCGAAAATTTTCAGGGAAAAGATAGATAATCTCCCCCGTATCTGCTACCTGTAAATGTCCCCCCGCTTCCGCAGCTAAAGCTAATAATCCCTTTTGTGCAGCGTTAATCTCTAAACCCGATTTTGCCGCCACATCACCCACCGTAACCCGATAGCCTAATTTTTCGATCGATTGTAATAGAGACTCTTGGGGATTCATAGAAAATACTGTTCCTGTCGATTATCCTATTTTCTAGTTTAGTTTTGATTTTGTCTTTTTGGCAGCGGCTATCTTGATTGACAGGTGCGGCATTTTGGACTTGATCGAGAAAATATCGTTATAATTGTCCCAATAGTCGCAAAAAGCAGGGCTAAACTGTATAAATAGTTACTTTATAAGCAATTATCAGAGGTGAGCATGAATGCGTCGGAACAGGCAAAAGGATTAGAATTAACGGCGAAGATCGCCACACTCGTCAACCTGTTTAAACAAGAATTCCCCGATGCAAAGGCAGATCTGAAACCTTGGCGCAATGATCCCCACACAAGGGAGTTAACGGATCCCGACTCGATCGATATCGCTTTCCATTTTCCCGGTTGGAGTCCCAGAATTCAAGGGCGCAGTATTCTGGTACAAATTCGTTTTCATCTCGATAGCGAGGATCAGCATCAGCGTTTGATTGGCTTAGAAATGCAGGCTTTTAACCATCAAGGAACCGCTTGGCGACTATCTACGGTGGAAAATTGGCAATTAGTCGGCAATTATCAACCCTCTCCTAAGGTGGCTGATAAGTTAAAATATTTCAGCCGGCAGGTGTTTGAAGTTTTTAAAAATGAGCATCGATAAGGCTCTTTTGGCACTCTCGGCAAAATATCGTTATTCGATCGAGATTAAATCGGTCATAATGTCAAGCTATAGGACTAAATTAATTCTTGAAAGTGCTTCGCTTGAGCGGAAATTTTTAACATTTTTTCTGGTTGATCGTGAATCTCACTTTTTTGAGAGGATTTACGGCTGCTCGTGGTTGTTTTAGACATACTGATATTTTTAATACTAACAAAGCGATATTGATAGTCCTGAAGAAAATCGGGTTGATTCCAAAATAAGCGTCCGATTTCACGACAATAGGAGACAAAGCATTCGGCTCCTTTTAATTGTTTAATTATCGATGGATTAGAATCTCCGCTTTTCTTCATTTCCAGACAAAGGATAACTTTTTCAGAAGTGGTATTAGCGATAATTATAAAATCTGCACGCTTACACTCACCTTTACTACCAGTAAAAATTGTGCGGACATCAAAAAACTCATCTAGCTTGATCACAATAACTCGATCGGGTTCAGGCATTCCACTAATCACAAACGAATAGTTATCTTGATTTTCTGTCAGTTTCAGTAAATAACTATCTCGTTTGTATTCTTTTTTATACTCTAACTCTACTATCGCACAATCCCTAATCATTTCTTTGAGGATAGCAATATCAGACATTACTCCTCACCCCAAATAATAGCCGTTTGAATACGATTCATATTTTCGATAGTAGTATCAAAACTACGCGCTTCAATACCCATTTCTGGATCAATTTTAGCGGGGTTTAAAGTGTGAAATTTGGTTTTTCTTTTTTGTCCTTTTAACATATTTGAATCTTCTTCAGCAATATAGACTTTAACTTGATTAGCCGATAATAATTCCTCTTGTCTATAGCCTTCTTCTGCGGCAATTTGTTTCAGGTGTGGTTGATCATGGTTGAGCATAATTAATGTGTTTATTTCCTTGATAATATAATCACTATGAGTAGTGATAAAAACTTTGATACCAATGTTGATCAGTCGAGCGAAAAGTTTAGCGATACGGCGTTGATTTTCTGGATGGAGATTTAATTCAGGTTCATCTACTATCAACAAATCTCCGATTCGAGCTTCGTGTCTTAAATAAAAGCCAATGTCTAAAAGAGAACGTACAGCACTAGAGCTTTCATCCATCGATAGTCTAAGTTTTTTTCCTTTAGGAATGTAATAAAGTTCATCATTGCTAGTAATCATATATTGACCACCAATAATATCGGCAAAATCTTCTAAAATACTGGGATGATTTTCGGCGATAAAGCTAGTTTTTTTGACAATTGTTTCTATTTGTCTAGTAAAATCTACATTTTTTTTGACTGGTAGCGCATAATCCTGAGAAACATTAAATAACAGTTCTCTAGGATTAAAATTGCTATTTTTGCTAATTTCTTCCAGTAAACGATTACGAGCAAAATTTAACTCTTTGCGAAAAATTGCCGCTCCTGTCCTTTCTGCACTAGCAATAAATGGCCTGGGAAAAAACTGAGAGAAAATTATATCTTGGATGCTGTCGTAAATGATATCCTCAAGAAAATGCACTGGCAGATTTATTTTTTCTGTTTCTGTTAATAATGTAATGGATAAATAAGGCTCATTTTCATGTTTGCTAATCGAGATAATTTCCCATGTTGCTGTACTAATTTTCTTTTCATACTTATTTTGAAATTGAATATTGTCAAAATTTAATTCTATCTGAAAATCAACATTTTTAAACCTCTCCTCGTTGGCAGCAAAAACTTCAGGTATTTGTTGAATATATCTTTGACAACCTGTAGTAATAATACTTTCACACTGTTGAACATACTCCTGTAGATCGAGACTAATTACACCATCAGAAAGTAGTTGCTCAATTTTTTCTTTGAGGCCAAATCTTGGCCCCGTTAATAGTCTTCGCCAATTGTCTAAAAAACCGAATAAAGCGTAGGTAGCATAAGTTTTACCTGTATTATTACGACCACAGATAATTGTGAGGTCGCCCAGACTGAATTCTGCCTGTTTTAAAATGCCAAGATTTTTAATTTTAACTTTCATATTTGTCTTTCGGTTTAATATTCACGATTATAGATAATTGTGGGTCATTTGATCAAGTTCCAAAATATACATTCAACTTTGGTTGTCAAGGTTACTTACAGAAATTATAACCTTTCCAAGGCTTTTCTCTCTTTTTCAGTCACTTCTCGCCATTGACCGGGTTGTAATCCTGTTAAGCATAATTTATTGTTTTTGTCAATAGTAATGGCTGTTCTAATTAATCTTAAAGTGGGATAACCAACGGCAGCCGTCATCCGTCTTACCTGACGATTTCTCCCCTCAGTTAAGGTAATTTCTAACCAAGCGGTGGGGACAGATTTTCGATAACGAATCGGTGGCTCTCTGGGGGGTAAATCTGGTTCAAAATCTAGTAAATTAACTATTGCTGGTCGAGTGCGATAATCCTGAATAGGAAGACCTTGACGCAATTTTTCTAAAGCGTTTAGGTCTGGAATTCTTTCGACTTGTACCCAATAGGTACGCGGATGAGCAAATTGACGATGACCCAAACGATGCTGTAATTGACCGTTATCTGTGAGTAATAATAATCCCTCGCTGTCCCTATCTAAACGACCGACAGAATAGATATTCGGGATGGGAATATAATCTTTTAAAGTCGAGCGACCATTTTCATCAGTAAACTGACATAATACATCGTAGGGTTTATAAAAAAGGATATATTTATTCAAGGGAAAAAGGAGATAGGAGTCAGGAGCTTTTTGCTTTTATCAGTAAAAATCAAACAGTAATCCGTGAAAAGAAAGCTCTGAACTTGCCACTTAATACTGTTCACCGAATACTTAAATCTGATTACTGATTACCGACCACTGATAACTGATTCAATCCCGTTGATGGGAGAATTGATAAGCACCGACAATCGAGAGAAGAATAGCGACGATTAATAAAATAGGGATAGCGAACCAAGGAAATTGATTTATATCGTAGGCTGCGGCTCTTAATCCCAGACTAGCATAGGTGAGGGGCAAGGAATAAACAATAATTTTTAATGGCCAGGGTAAGGTTTGGGGATCGAAAAAAGTTGCTCCTAAAAAAGACATCGGCACGATTAAAAAGTTATTATACAGACTGACACTTTCGAGGGATGTAACTCGCAATCCGACAATTGCCCCTAAACCGGCAAAGACGGCACAATTTAAGATTAAAATTAATAAAAAGAGGGGATTGAGAAAACTGGCAAATTTTCCTGTAAATAAGATAGCAACGAGAATCACTGATGCAGAAGTCATTACACCGCGCAAAATTCCCGCGAAAACTTTGCCTAAAAATAATGAGAGGGGATGGACGGGAAGTAATAATAATTCCTCGAAGGTTTTACTAAATAAGCGATCGCCACAGATGGAAAAGGTGGTTCCCCCGAAACTGATCGCCATTGAGGACAGGGCCACCATTCCGGGTAAAATAAATTCTAGATAAGAATCGCCGAGTGAGGGTTTCATCGAGCGATCGAGGGCGCTTCCCAACCCCAACCCGAAACCGATAATATAGATTAGGGGAGAAACTAAACCTGTGGCGGCGATCTGAAGGACTCTCGCCCGTAAATCTAGCCATTCTCCCCAAAATACGGTTAAAGTGTCTGTTAATATCGTCTGAGCTTGAGCTAGTTTCACTGGTATTTTGGTTAATTAGTAAATATACTTTTAATAATAATTAATAATTGTCCCCTTTTTCAAGAGTGGCTCATCCCAGTTTAGTAAAATGTAGGGTGCGTTAGACGGCGACAATCTCTGCTTAAACTTGAATCTAACAATCCGTCGTAACGCACCACACCTATCATTAATTTAATTTGGTGCGTTACTACTACTACTTACTTATGATAAAATGCCTTCAAAGACAGGTAAGAGAAAACTTGCAATTATTCACCCGCTAAAATAACTGATAGCCGAGATGAAACCCTGTTACTGTATTAATCCCGATTGTTCTCAACCAGAGCATCCGAGTAATAATAACTCGAATACTCGTTACTGTCAAAGTTGCGGCTCTCAATTGTTGTTAAATGGTAAATATAGGGTGAGTCGGTTATTGAGTGATACGACCGGTTTTGGCATTGTTTATGAGGCTTTTGAAGGTTTTACAGCCAAAATCCTCAAGGTATTACAAGAAAAATGGAATAATGAAGCGAAGGCAGTGGAATTATTTAAACGGGAATATGACGTTTTATTAGAGTTGAGTCGTCAAAATGTCACCGGTGTTCCTCGAGCAGATGCCTATTTTCAATATTCCACAAGGGAGGGGAAAATATTACACTGTTTAGTTATGGAAAAAGTGGAGGGTATTGATTTAGAACAGTGGCTAAACCAGTATGATAAGTTAAGTCAAAAACGAGCCTTAAAATGGCTGAGACAAATTGCTTTAATTCTCGATAAAATTCATCAACAGAATTGGCTGCATCGAGATATTAAACCCCCTAATATCATGCTGCGGAATAGTGGCGAGTTGGTGTTAATTGATTTTGGGACAGCAAGGGAAGAAACCCAAACCTATCATCAAAAGGTAAAAGGTCAACAGGTAACAGGTATTACCTCAGCCGGATATACACCCAATGAACAACAACATGGTCAAGCAGTGATTCAATCAGATTTTCATGCTTTAGGACGAACTTTTGTGCATTTATTAACAGGAAAACATCCCTTAGAAATTTATGATGCGGTTAATGATGTTTTACCTTGGCGAGAAGAAACGGAAAATATTCACCCGTTATTGTTGGATCTTATTGATGAGTTGATGGGAAGATTACCCAAGAATAGACCGGCTAATACTAGGGTTATTTTACAGCGTTTGGATGAGATTGAAAGGCAATTAAAGTTACCTCCTATAACTCCTACTATAAACTATATAACTATATGGGAGCATCTCACTTACGCGATAAGTAATTATACTTAGCCTAAAAGCCACTCTTAATCGTGTCTTGGAACGAAATAGAGGCTTTTAAAGACTGCGTACATGGAGAATTAAAACAAGAATTACCCTCGAAAAGCCTATTTTTCCACTAAGTATTTATGCTCATTGCAAAGGTGAGATGCTCCCTACTATATACTATAACATCTCCACCACCAAATCCGCAGCCTGTTGTAACTCAAAAACAATCGCCAGTTATTCCTAAGATTAATTCTTCAGTTATTCCTAATATTAATCCTTCGGTTTCACCCTTAGATAAAACCATAACTGGTCATTCTGACTGGGTTAGGTCAGTAGTATATAGTCCCGATGGCCGCTATTTAGCTAGTGGGAGTGGTGACAAAACTATCAAAATTTGGGAGGTGGCAACGGGAAAACAATTGCGTACCCTTACTGGTCATTCTGATATGGTTTGGTCAGTGGTATATAGTCCCGATGGCCGCTATTTAGCTAGTGGGAATAATGACAAAACTATCAAAATTTGGGAGGTGGCAACGGAAACAGAATTGCGTACTCTTACTGGTCATTCTATGACGGTTTGGTCAGTGGTATATAGTCCCGATGGCCGCTATTTAGCTAGTGGGAGTGCTGACAAAACTATCAAAATTTGGGAAGTAGCAACCGGAAAACAATTGCGTACCCTTACTGGTCATTCTAGCGGGGTTTGGTCAGTGGTATATAGTCCCGATGGCCGCTATTTAGCTAGTGGGAGTAGTGACAAAACTATCAAAATTTGGGAGGTGGCAACGGAAACAGAATTGCGTACTCTTACTGGTCATTCTAGCGGGGTTTTGTCAGTGGTATATAGTCCCGATGGCCGCTATTTAGCTAGTGGGAGTAGTGACAAAACTATCAAAATTTGGGAGGTGGCAACGGAAACAGAATTGCGTACTCTTACTGGTCATTCTAGCGGGGTTTTGTCAGTGGTATATAGTCCCGATGGCCGCTATTTAGCTAGTGGGAGTAGTGACAAAACTATCAAAATTTGGGAGGTGGCAACGGAAACAGAATTGCGTACTCTTACTGGTCATTCTAGCGGGGTTTTGTCAGTGGTATATAGTCCCGATGGCCGCTATTTAGCTAGTGGGAGTCAGGACAAAACTATCAAAATTTGGGAGGTAGCAACGGGAAACGAATTGCGTACCCTTACCGGTCATTCTGAGACAGTTTTCTCAGTAGCATATAGTCCCGATGGTCGCTATTTAGCTAGTGGGAGTTTTGACAATACTATCAAAATTTGGCGGGTGGGACAGTAAACTTGTGTTTGGGGTGACAGCAATAACTTTTGTCTATCGAAAATGAGCGACGCTTGCGGGAAACTGCACCGATGTCTTTAAAAATATTGGGTTTTGGCTCAAATTATTGAATCGAGCAGTTTTCTCCTAAGTATTAAAGCGCTCAACTCAACCGACAAGCTAGAGGGTATCGCATCTACATCAACAAACTATAATCTACATTAAAGAAATGTCCTAATAATT